>NZ_JBFUMH010000274.1:0-4067 GCF_054049475.1 Microvirga sp. P5_D2
GGTGACGAAGATGAACTGCTCGATTCAAGATGAACTGCTCGATTCCGGCGGCGCGCGCCTCGTCCACCACGTGCTGAACCACGGGGCGGTCCACGACGCACATCATCTCCTTCGGAACGGCCTTGGTGGCCGGAAGAAAACGGGTGCCGAGACCGGCAACGGGGAGGACTGCTTTGCGAATGCGCTTCATTGAGTAAGCCATGTTTGGGCAGGAGTAGGCATGTGTTACAGGTGGATTGATCGCCACCTGTCAAGCTTATTGTTCGAAGCGTTCTCAGACTGCGCCTGCCGTTCAATCGCTACAGACATAGGCGCCCCAGTCGCTAGGGCTCGATCTCCTTCCCAGAGACTGATCGGCTCATCAAGAGATTCGGATGAGTGGGCACAGATCCACCTCTTGCGACGCTGTCGGGGACCAATGAGCCGAGGCTCACTCATGATAGAGGTGACCCACCAGCCTGCAGATCCTCACCTGCGAAATGGTTCAAACATGCGAACCGATTTCCCGTTGTGCTAAGCAGTTTTAGGCGAAGGCTGCTCCGCCCACATCGGAAAGACACTCACGAGCCGCAGGATGATGCAGGGCTATGGCACGAACGTGGAGACAATGTCGCCTCATTCAGTCCAGGCCAATCCAACGAACGCGTGACATAGCCTGGACATTTCCTGACCTCCATCGAGCACTGTCCTCGCTGAGGAGCATGAGAGCCCTCCGTCCTCCTGAGGACCCTCTCCGCTCGAACATGAAGGCCACGAACATCCAAAGCCAGCCCCAGCTTAGAGTAGGCCTGAAATCGTGGGGCCATGCTCCGAAGCATTCGTCGTTTTTACCATTTCATCGTACGCATCAGCCTTGCGGCGGAGTTCTTCCAATCTCCCTATGATCGATACCGCCATTTCGCGCCGACGACTGAGTGCGGCCTCATCCTCTGCTGTTTTCTCTTGTTGCTGCTTGTAGTCAAATCCATGGGCTCGCCKCTCGCCCTCCTGGGCCATCAACAGTGCCCTGGTAGCCTTCTCGACGATGGTGAACAATTTTGCGGCTAACGAAACGCGGCTCTCGAGACCCGTTAGATCGTGGCCGACGAGATCCTTGAGGAAGCCAGGCTTCTCTCCCTTGAGAAGGCGGAAGGCGTCCTCCCGCACGGCGGACACATTGGTCCAAGCCGCCTTCTGCCGTTGCAGAAGAGCCGTGCGCGGATCGAGGTGATCCGGCGCGCTCGCCCTCCCCTTCTTCGACGGATCTGGAGGTTCGCCCTGAGTTGGCCGGTCCGCCCGGGGATGGCCTTGATCCGGGCCGCAGCGAACCCAACCGCATTGTTTGGCCCGACCCGAGATCCGGGCACGTGACACGTTAAATGTTCGAGCTATCGCACTGACAGACGTTCCATCAGTGTATTGCTGCGCGATCTCGTCCCAGATATCTGTTCGCGTCGTCAAAGCAGCCCCCATCCATCTCATCGTTCACCATGAGATAACCGGCCCCGGGGGTAGTGCGGAAGAGGCCGTCCGATGCTCGGGGCTGGACCGGAGAGCAGGAGCCCAGACCCGCAGTGTATCCCGGATTGCACCCGCTCCCCCTCAGGATTGCGCCCAGAGGCTGCTCAAGTCGGGTAACTCGCTTACGGCACCCTGACCGATCCTGGTGCGCGCCGCACGCCCCTAAAGCGATTTTGGCGTGAATTTGAAGCAGGTAAGTCGAGCTGTGCCTGCTTTAGCGGAGATCAGCGCTGTAACATCGGAGGCTGCCCGTTCGATCGGAACATTCCCTTGATTTCCCCAAACTTTGACTGAACCGAACATTCGACGGTAGCCACAGCCCCAGAGAATGGGTCGGAAAACCTACAGTCTCCTGAAGCAGGAGAGCCCTCATTCCCGACCATGACAAAGAACACCGGAAGAATGGCATCCCCGCCCGTGAGGGGCCTGACTGCACGACCATTGCCTCTAAATCCAATCTTCCTGTTCGATGACGAAAAGATGAAGGTAACCGACCCATCGTCAAGAGTGACACTGGCGACTTCGTTTTTGCATCTTTCCTCCCTGTTAGCCGAAGACAGCTTCAAGCAGGCTCCTCGAAGAATTGCTATACCGGGGGCACCAGGGCTGTTTTGCGCTATGGCATCCCATGAAAGAAGCGCAAAGGCTAAAGCTAATAGCGATGTGACGAGTTTCATAAATTCATCTCTCGGCAGGTAGAGCCAGCAAATTGCAGCCGCATGGTACAGCATGCACTTTCACGATCCTGATAAGGATGTCCAAAATAGATGCTGGTCGAAGCTGGTTCAGGCACGCCGGTTTTTGTCCTACATTGATCTAAAAATTGCATTAGCGTGGAACGACCCGCCCCGAGACAGTCCGCTTCCAGGGGCTGTTGCGCCCGAAGGGCAACGGCCGCTTTGAGACCTCCGCGCCGATATGCCGGATCTTCTGCCGCTTCGCCTCGGCCGTCCGGCGATGGTCATCCCGCGTTTTATCGCGGGCACACGCCTCATGCGCTGGCCCCATGTTGGACAGATCATCCACGCCGCCCAGTTCCAGGGCTCGCACGTGCTCGGCGATCCACCGCTCGCGAACTCCATCGATGGAGCCTCCACACACCACGCACCGACCGCCGGTTCTCTCCCAGACGGCAAGCCGCCGATGGGGGGTGAGCTTGCGGCGAACGGTCGTGCCCATGTCCTCGGTCGCAACAAAGGGCATGTGAGACCTCCGTCAGACATCAGGCGAATAAGTGGGATCGTGCTCAGGTTGACCATGCCCGCTCTCTCCCCTGAGCACCGCCAGGATCTGCCGGAACAAGCCCTCCTGTTCGGCATGCAGAGCGTCCCAGGCTGCCAGCAGATCGGTGAGTTGGCGCTCCCTGGCGACATCGGCTGGAGCAAGGCGCACCTGCAGGCCCAGTGAGGCAACGGTAGCGGGTCTGCGGTTGGGCCGAGGTGGTGTTGGCGGGTGCAGACGGCGAAGCCGACACGGGCCTGGTGCTTCGGTCATGGCAAGTCTCCTGAAACGGGCCTGCGCCCCATTCTGTGCGGGATGACATTCGGTCGAACGTTTGCGATGGCTCGGGCTATCGCACGGGGCTTTGGCGGGCTTCACCGAGCGAGGGCCAGACACAGCAGCGCCTCTCGATGGCGCTGCTCGATCGGTTGAAACGACAAGGGCAAGTCGGCAACCACAAGATAATCCCTGCTTTGATTGGAACAATCGAATGTAAAATCATAGGAAAACTCCAATATCAACTGGACTTATACTATCGTGATTCGCCTGTATTTTCAATGTTTTACGCCAATTTACTCTCTGCTCCGAAATCGATGCTTGAATTCCGGGAAGCAGTCGCGCGAGATCGCTCCCCTTCCACTGACTGAACGAAAGCCTCGCGTCAGTCTGGGACGTCCTGGTCCGTTCAATTGCCCGCTGAGAACAAAGATTGGGCCATCTCGGCCCGCGGTTTGACAATGGCTTTCCTGAGCCGTGCAGAAGCCGCCCGCGATCCAGTTTTTCATGAAGAACGGAGCGGCCCCAGCGTGTCTCCGCCATCCCATCGGCCGCGGGAMCAGCATCAGCACCCACGGCCCGATCCCCACCCCTGGAGGACCTCCAACAGGACCGCACTGCCGCTGTGAAGCGTGCCGACACGCCCCAGGCGTTCACGCTTCATCAAGCTCATTCAGCATCTGCCGTGAGCGCTGTAACAAGGCACTTACCGCGCGACGCTGCTCCATCATGTCCCGCGTGTGCGTCCCCGCCTTGAGTGCATTCTGGTTGCCGTGCGGGGCTCCCGATCCCGCAGACCCCCCGTGCATGCGACACCGCCGCTTGCCCTGAACGGCCGGAGCCTGACACGACAGGCCCGAGCGCGTCCGAGCCCCACAGCGGGGGCTCAGGCGCATCGGCCCGGTGTTGCGTGGATGCTCAGATCCAGTCCGACCCTCGGTCATCGAAGATCTCCTCCACAGGGGGCCGTTTGAGGCGCTCATCCTCGAACGGCAGGGCTGCCGGAGAATTCTCCGCAAGCCTCGCCACCGGCTGATGATCAATGACTTGAGCGACGGACGGCCCAGAGC
>NZ_JBFUMH010000275.1:0-4056 GCF_054049475.1 Microvirga sp. P5_D2
GTACATGCCGGCGCTGGTAGCGGCCCGCTTCAACCCGGATTTGAAAGCCAAGTACCAGGCCCTGCTCGCGGCGGGAAAGCCGGCGAAAGTCGCCCTGACGGCGATCATGCGCAAACTCATCATCTTGGCCAATGCGCTCTTGCGAGATCAGCGAAATTGGTCCCCAAAACCCGCTTGATCAATACGGATACTCTAGCCTATCTCAGATCCGTCTTCGGATCAGGATCCACGCGCCGGCGAGAGCGATCAGCAGGACGAGAATGATCCCGGCTGTCTCGAAGACGGTCTGGGCTCGCTGTTCTGCGGCCGGAGGAAGGCCCATATCGGCACCTTCGTCGAGGTCCGGGCGGCGGCCGAGCGCTTTCAGAACTGGCACGCCCCAAGACCTGTCCGGGGCGGAGGGAAGAACGTCAGGAGCCAAGGGAGTTGACGGCATGGTTCCCTCCGGATGGCTTGTGTGAAAACCTCAGCCTGACTTTGGTCATAGCCGGAAACGTGGCCTGTTTCCGTCAAACCTGCGGCGTCAGGCCTGGGGAGAGCCTCGCAAGGCTGTAGAGGGGTCTGCCGATGCGGGCACTTTCGCGAGCTTTGAACCTCGAAGACGTTCTAGGTATTCGAGTACATCGCAGGCGAACCGAGAAACCATGATAAACTAGGACTTTACGCGCCTTTCGTAGTGCCTCGGTGCAATCCTTCCGAATACGTTTGAGCGCACCTTTATTCGGATCCATAAAGGGCCTTCTGCGAAATTTGAGATCCACTGGAAGGCTCAGATCAAGATCTCCTGTTCCGTTGGTTCTTACGAACGATAGGAGCAGCCATTTGTTCGCTCCTGACCCAGGAGACCCGGCGTGTTCAACCTATGTTATTTCAGTGGTTAAACCTATGTCGCGGTCCACGTTATCGCGGCTCGGTTCTCAGGCTCAGGAACGTCGGATCGAACTCGGCAACCTGTTGCAAGCGTGGCCAGTCCTCGATGACCACGGTGTCGGCCCGCCAGGTGATTAGGCCTTCCTTCCGCAACTCTTGGACAACCCGGTTTACGTGAACGGTCGAGAGCCCAAGGGTGTCACCCACTTCTGCCTGGGTCAGGGGGAGCTTGAAACTGTACCCTTCGGTGAGGCCGACGACTTGAAGGCGAAGGAATAGCTCACACAGCAGGTGAGCGGCATGCTCAAGGGCCGGGCGTCGCCCCATCGACACGATCCAGTGGCGGTGGACGGCTGCATCAACGGCAAGGTGCAATGCAAGCAGGCGCGCCAGGTGAGGCTGGCTCTCGGTGACCTCGCGGATGAACTCGTGGGGAACCAAGCCGGTCGTGCAGGGCGTGATCGCCATGACAGCATGGTCCATTTGCTTCATGAAGAAGCTGTGGAGATCGACGAAGTCGCCGGGCACATGAAGGGCTGTGATCTGGCGCTTGCCATTTTCCAGGATATTGTAGCGCGCGGCCAAGCCGGTAAAGAGAATGGTACTCTCGGTGGGGCGGTCACCCTCCCACACCATGTCCTCATTCTTTGCGACCGCTCTTTGCCTGGTGACAGCCCCCGCAAGAAGCTGCCGTTCCGAGTCTGAGAGGCGGTCATACTGCTCAAGCTTAGAGATAAGTGGGTTCAGGATGGCCCCCTGCGGGATGGTTGCTAATGCCCATCAGCGTAGCGGAGTTGGCACAGGAAGACGAGCAGGGCTCAGCTTATAGCCTGCTGGCGGTCCGATGATGTTCCATAAGTGATGGAGTGGACGGCGCCTGCTCCCGGCAGTGCCCTATGAGATAGGGTGATTGCCGCAGCGCCAGACAGGGAGCCGCTCCAATGCAAGTCACCACGATTGGCCTCGACATCGCCAAGCACGTCTTTCAGCTCCACGGCATTGATGAGACAGGACAGGTTCTGATCCGCCGTCAGCTCCGTCGCGGCGAGATGATCAGCTTCTTCCGCCGTTTGCCACCCTGCCTGATTGGCATGGAAGCCTGCTCCACGGCGCACTTCTGGGCGCGGGAACTGGCAGCCCTTGGCCATGAGGTCCGGCTTATGCCCGCAGCTTACGTGAAGCCTTATGTCAAACGCGGCAAAAGCGATGCGCTTGATGCTGCGGGTATCTGTGAAGCCGTGACCCGCCCGACCATGCGCTATGTCGCCATCAAGAGTCGTGAACAACAGGCGGTGCTGATGCTCCACCGCACTCGCGAGTTGCTCGTGCGGCAGAGGACCATGCTGGTCAATGCTCTGCGCGGCCACTTGGCTGAATACGGCATCATCGCTCCTCAGGGCCTGGCCAGCGTGCCCAAGCTCATCGAATTGGCCGAGAAGGCGCGGGGCACGGCCTTGCCTGAGCTGGCGTGGCACTGCATCCGCTTGATCATCACTCAACTTGAGGAGACCCATGTCCGGATCACTCAGGTCGAGCAGGAGATCCTGGTCTGGCATCGCACGAATGAGCTGAGCCAGCGCCTGGAGACGATCCCGGGTATCGGCGTCATCACGGCCAGCGCACTTGCTGCCACCATCACTGATCCGAGCTCTTTCCGCTCAGGCCGGCAGTTGGCGGCCTGGATCGGCCTGGTGCCACGGCAGAGCGGGACTGGCGGCAAGGTGCGGCTGGGGCACATCTCCAAACAAGGGGATCGTTATCTGCGCCGGCTTCTGGTGCTCGGGGCCACGACACTGTTGCGGCATGCCCGCGGCAAAGCCTCAGCGGCTGCGGGATGGATCAACGCGCTCCTGGCTCGCCGGCCAGCCAGCGTGGTCAAGACTGCCATTGCCAACAAGCTGGCGCGGATCGCCTGGGCGGTCCTCCAGGACAAGCAAGGATACCGCGCTCCGGCGGCTGCGGCCGCATGAGCTGCCCCAGGAGCCGGATGAGGAGTTTGCAAGGTTGGTGGAGGTGGTGATGGTGTGATGACGAACCGGTCGAGCCGGGGATCAGACAAACCCGTGATAAGCCGTTGCGCTCAGACGCAGCATAATTGTTGGGGGATCTGATCCGCGAACTTCATCAAGGCCCGCGGCCAGGTAAGCCGCAGTACAAGGCCGAACACATGGCTCCGCCCGACCAGATCGTCAAACACCAAAAGACCTCTTGCCACGCAGGCGCCGTCCACACAGGCTTATCGGAAATTCGCGGCGCTATTTGGAAGCTTGGGAAGAGTATTCCGTTATCAGTGAGAGCGCAGTGCTGACCACAACCTGTCCGGATTCATCCCTGACGCCGACGGTGAAGGTTCGCCGGTCGCCATCGGGCAGCGCATCTCTCACCATCTCCGCCAGAGCGACTTGAGCCATAGCTTTAGCAGCCGCGCCATTTTCCAACTCATGCCCCTCCTTATCGGTGAAGTGCTGACTGCCGTCGTCTGTGTCGAAGAAAAAGTGAGGCACTGCCACTCCGGCGCTGGAAAAGGGTGCCTATCAACCTTGGTGCTCCACGCCCTGTTCCATACAGAGTGTTATCGGATCAAGGCCCTCTCAGACCGCTACTTCGACGGCGATTGCGCCTTAACCGGTTTTTTCGAGGTGTCGAGTTCGGGATGGTTGCGGACCAACCTTTCCCGCTCCACGGCCAGACTGTCCCAAGTCCTGGCCATTTCCAGAAGCTGRTYRCGCTGCTCCCCCTCGGGCACCTGTTTAGCAAGTCCCCGGCACTCCTGAGCGTGTTTTCTGTATTCTTCTGCGGTTTTCATGGCCGCCTTCATGGATCTAGGTGGCTAAATGGCAATAGCCTTCTGCCGTGACCCCACTCCTGCATTCCATAAACGGCGTTACGCGAAATTCGCTCTGTAGAACCCCGTTAGAAAGGTCACTCCTCTCCCCATTACAAATGTCACTCTCCCTGGGTGATCGTGCTGGGGAGATTGGATCTGATGACGGTGATCGGGATGAGCCGGCCAGAGATCGATCGGGTTCACATTCTGCGGGACGTCGTGGCGGAGCGAATTACGGTGCGCGAAGCCGCCCAGCTGCTGCGGATCACACGGCGCCAAGTATTCCGATTGCTCAAGGCCTATCAGACCGGCGGTCCCGCGGCCTTGGTGTCGCGCCGGCGCGGCAGGCCCAGCAACCG
>NZ_JBFUMH010000276.1:0-3956 GCF_054049475.1 Microvirga sp. P5_D2
GTCATCGGCACCGAGGACGAGCGTGCCCAAGGCGTGATGCACGAGGTCTACCGCCCGCTCTACCTCAACCACTCGCCGCTGCTTGCCATGTCGCGGCGCACGGCGGAGCTGACCAAGTATGCGGCCAATGCGTTCCTGGCCACCAAGATCACCTTCATCAACGAGATCGCCGACCTGTGCGAGCAGGTGGGCGCCAATGTGCAGGATGTGGCCCGCGGCATCGGGCTCGACAACCGCATTGGCGCCAAGTTCCTGCATGCCGGGCCGGGCTATGGCGGCTCGTGCTTTCCCAAGGACACGCTGGCGCTGATCAAGACCGCSCAGGACTWCGAGGCGCCGATGCGCCTGGTCGAGACGGTGGCGGCGGTCAACAGCCAGCGCAAGCGCGCCATGGGCCGCAAGGTGATCGCGGCCTGCGGCGGCGCGGTGCGGGGCAAGACCATCGCGGTGCTGGGGCTGACCTTCAAGCCCAACACCGACGACATGCGCGAGGCGCCCTCGATCGACGTGATCACGGCGCTGCAGGATGCCGGGGCGCGGGTGCGGGCCTACGAYCCCGAGGGCATGACTGCCGCCAGCGCCATGCTCACCGATGTGGACTACGCCCGGGACGCCTATGACTGCGCCCGCGATGCGGATGCGTTGGTGATCGTGACCGAGTGGGACATGTTCCGGGCGCTCGATCTCAAGCGGCTGAAGGTGGCGCTGGCGGCGCCGGTGGTGGTGGACCTGCGCAATGTCTACCGCCCCGAGGACATGCGCCACCACGGTTTCCACTATGTGAGCATCGGAAGACGAAATGATTTTGTTCGAGCAGAAGATCAGGCGATTGCGACGGAGTAGAAACCATCGGTTTTAGATCCTCGCCCTCTAGACACCTGAGAACATCGCTACAGGCCGAACTGCCCCAAACGTTTCCTCACTTACCGGACTGAGATCGCGCACTTACAGTGCATGGGGTTGATCTCGCATGTCCGTGGTCGCCTTTCTATGGACACCCGAGGCTCGCCTCATGCCGCTTATGGGCCAGCTGTCAATCTCTGATCCGACGGGAGAAGCTCTTGCGCACGCGCCGACAGCTCGATGCGGTTGCGACCGGAGCGCTTGGCCCGGTAGAGCGCCTCATCCGCCTCTGCATACAGTCGCTCGAATGGATCGAAGGGCTCGCGGATGGCGATCCCCGCCGACATCGTGATCCGGACAACGCCGCCAGGCATCACAATCRCACGCAGCAGCTCACCAAGCGCCGGAAGGATCTGCTCCAGTGCGGCATTCGACGAGATCCCGGCGAACTCTTCCCCGCCGAGACGCCTCACGAGTCCGTAATCGGCCCGGTGCGCGGTCATGATGAACCGGCTCTTCTGCCAGAGCCCTCCCGTCGAACATCAGGGTACGTTCGTCCACGACCCCGAGGTGTTAGGAGGTCTTGTCACCTCTGAGCCAACCGAAGGTGCGTTTCCACTGCACACCCGTCTGGCTCGAGAGTTCTTCGTGAACTCCGGCGTCTCCTACCGGTTTGCTGTTGGAAATGGTGCAGGCTGATCTCCAAGAGCGACCCATGCCCTACTGTTCGTGCCTTCCCGTTTGATGAAAGCATAGCCGGTTCGCCGCCAGGGTAGGATTTCGTCTCGCTTGTTGTCGAGAATAAAGTCGCCTCGGTCGGTAAGGACCATGAGCACAGCATGTCCTTGCCCGTGCTCGTCAATGACCGCTGTCATCCGCATGGCCCGATGGGGCAGCCCCGCCTCGACCAGCAGCCTCCGTTTCAGAATCTGGATGTCCTCGCAGTCGCCAAGGCCATCATCAGGAAAGTCCCACCGGTCGAGGACGCCCCAATGATCCTGATCCGTGACGGCTAGGATCGTTGAATTTACACGCTCATTCACCTGCGCGAGGGCAGCCCACACCTGAGCGTTCAGCGAAATCCGCGCAGGCTGGGAGAGATCGACACGACATTCATCAGGATAGCTCCGGCAGAAATCAATCCACGCTTGGGTCGGGCCTGCGGGTCCTACAACATGGACGAGGTCAGTTGTTCGTGCCAGAAGAAAACTCTCGGCACAGGCAGAGCCTGCACATGCCGCAAGGGCTATGCCGATCAGCACCGTCTTCAGCGCACTTCGTCTGGTGCCGCCGCTCCGATCAAGATGGGTGTCGAGAGCCTGATCAGCACGAACCATGGCAAGGCTCCAATCCTGGAGCCAACACGATGGGCAATCATAGTAAACAGGGTCTTAATGCCGTAGGCATAGAACAGAGCGGCAAAGAAAGCCCGACGCTTGGGAGCATCGGGTTTGGCAGTCAGCACCTGAACGGCTATGGCCGATCCGCGCAATGAGGGTGAACTACGCAGTCTTCTTCGTCCGGCGACCCTTCGCAGGCGCAATCACTTCCTGGGATGTCGCAGCCGCCTTTGCGGCAGCCCGCTTCGGCTTGGCAGGAGCAACCTCATTCGCGGCAATCTCTATCGGAGCCTTGTTCTTCGTGCGCTGCTGGCCGAGGCCCATGGTCTTGGCAAGCTCGGAACGAGCCTTGGCATAGTTTGGGGCAACCATCGGGTAATCCCCTGGCAGGTTCCACTTGGCCCGATACTGCTCGGGCGTCATGTCGTAGGTCGTGCGCAGATGGCGCTTCAGCGACTTGAACGACTTGCCATCCTCCAGACAGATGATGGCATCCGGAGTGATGGACCTTCGCACCGAAACCGCAGGCACCAACTCGGCCTTAGGCTCCTCCTTCTGACCTTGCGTCTGTGTCAGGGCGGCATAGACGGAGTGGAGCAGCGACGGCAGGTCTGAGGCGGGCACAGAGTTGTTGCTGACGTAAGCCGAGACGATGTCAGCAGAGAGTTCAATGTAGTTCGGAGAGGTTGCACTCTCGCTCATAGTTTTTGTCCTCAGCCGCACGGGAAACGGTTTGGAGGGTCAATAGAACAAGATGATGTTCTGACAGAATCAGCAGGAACGACCCGTGCAGCACAATCGATACCTGTGATCTGCGCCGCACCTAAGCCTTCCGACACAGCTTTGCAAGGTCGATTCCTGAACACGGCCTGATAGGCCGACCGGCAATCGTTTACATTACCAACAAGTTGCCTGAATGAAAGCGATCCTTCGAGATGTGACTGCATCATTTCAGAGTTAAATTCTAGTACCCTGAAGACTCGATAGCGAAAAAATTTATGGCTCGAAAGAAATTGGCTGGTTATCACTGACACGATGATGAGGATTGCTTCTTGAACCCTCCAGATACCGTCGAACCCGCATCGACCTGGATTATATCCCCATCACAATCACCTCTCGTGAAGCAGCGCATGCGTTCGCGGCCTGGAAATTGGGAGACGATACGGCGCATCGTCTTGGCCGAGTCATCTTCAATCCACTGAAGCATGTGGACCTCTTTGGAACCATCCTGCTCCCTGCCCTGCTCGTCTTGACAAGGCAACTTTCCTGTTTGGGCGGGCGAAGCCTGTCCCAGTGGCATTCGGGCGGTTAGGCCATCCGCGTCGGGACATGGCCCTTGTTGCGTTGGCTCGACCACTGACGAATTTTGCGCTCGCCTTGATATCGGCGTTTCTTCTGCGGGCTGCCTCGCCCTTGCCCGAGACCACTGCGCCTTGGTTGGTTCAGACCCTCTATCAGTCGATCCTGCTGAACCTGATCCTGGCGATCTTCAATATGCTGCCGATACCGCCCCTGGATGGGGCCGAGTCGTCACGAGTATCCGCCCCAACGTACTGGCAAGGAAGTTCGCCAAATTAGAGCACTTTGGCTTCCTGGTAGTGCTGGGGATAGTCTTTCTTCTGCCGATCGAGCCTGTGTGAAAACTCAAACCGCGCGGCTCATGGCGAACTATTTGTACAAGTTCGCCCTTGAAAGCCGGGGATTTCACGGCCTTGTGCAGCTTGCGGGACACAAAATTGCGTCATGGAGCTGCCCGTCAGCGTTTTCACACAT
>NZ_JBFUMH010000277.1:0-3954 GCF_054049475.1 Microvirga sp. P5_D2
GGGCTATTGAGCGAAAAGCTGGAGTATTCTTCGAGTTGAACCCGACGGCTTCAGAATATCTAATCTCGCTAGAGCTTTATTATACTATGGTCCCGGTCAAAGACGTAAGGTTTTCCCTTAATGGGCACCCCTTGCAGCTATCGCAGAAATCTGAGCGTAAACTCGAGGCAAAAGTCCCTGCGCAGATCTTCAACTCTACGGTCAACAATCTTGAAGTCGACAGTCCACTAGATGCAAAGTCAGGGATAGGGATTGGCGTGGACAGGATAAGCATTACTCCCTTACGTCCCGACTGACATCCCGCTCGCTCGCATGCTTAAGTGGGTCGACAGGTGGGGGCGATACAGCGAGACATCTCGAACATGTTGGTACGTCTACACTAGATAAGCCGTGGTAGAAGGACGACGAGCCCGTCCTTGAGATGTAGGAATGGTTGCTCGAAGAAGCGGGCGCTGATGGCAACCAGTGCCGTTGCCACCACCAATCCATCTATAAGCTTCGCATCGAGGAATTTGGCGGATCTGGCACTCATACCGCCGCGCGGTTGAACTGACTCTGGACTGGCTTTTCTGTCGAACGCGATCGTGATTCCATCTCGAATGGCAGGATGGAGGCGGCCATGGGCCAGATGCTTGCAATCCGAACCGACATCGATAGCCCTGCAGGTCTGCGCCGCCGGGCCAAGAAGGAGCCCAGTCGCCGTGCCGCCTTGCGCCGCATGCTTGCGATCGCCAATGCCCTGGAGGGCATGAGCCGGGCGGATGCGGCGCGGGTGGTCGGGATCGAGCGCCAGTCCCTGTGCGATGCCGTCAGGCGCTTCAATGCCGAGGAGCTGGCCGGGCTCTACGATCATCCAAAGGGACATCGCAAACCTGTCCTGAGCGAGGGCGAGGAAGCGGCCCTGATCGCCCGCATCCTGCGTGGTCCTGATCCGGAGAAAGACGAGCCCTCCAGTTGGACCCTGCCGGACCTGTGCCACTTCATCGAGGTCCGGTTCGACAAGCCCATGTGCCCGCAGTCGATGTCACGGGTGGTGCGCCGGTTGGGGCTGTCGCGGCAAAAGACCCGGCCCGTTCATCCCCAGCGCGATGCCAAGGCGGTCGAAGCCTTCGAAAAAAGGGGCTTCTTGCGGCCGTAGAAGAAGCCGCGGCTGCCCATCCCGACCAGCGCATAGCTCTCTGGTTCCAAGACGAGGCTCGGGTCGGCCAGAAAGGCCGGATCGCGCACCGCTGGTGGATCAAGGGTGAGAGGGCCCCAGGCTCGTGCGACAAGCGCTTTGCCTCGGCATACATCTTTGCGGCCGTGCGGCCAGCCACCGGCGAGGACTTCGCGCTGGTGATCCCGCATGTCTCTGCCGCGGCCATGGACGTGTTCCTGGAACAGTTCGCCCGAACCCTGTCGGACGACACGCATGCTGTGATGGTGCTCGACGGAGCCGGCTGGCACGACGAGCGAGCGTTGCATGTCCCAGCCAATCTCACTCTGGTGTCGCTGCCGCCCTATGCTCCAGACCTCAACCCGGTCGAGCGCATCTGGTTGTACCTGCGCGAGCGTTATCTCTCACACCGGTTGCTGGCCGACGAAGGGGCCGTCATCGAAGCTTGTTGCCGCGCCTGGAACGCACTCACGGCTAAGACTGGACGCATCCAGTCCCTCTGCGCGTACCCCTACATCAAACAAGTCGCTTCATAGGCGCGCCGGTATCACCCCAAAGGCAGGAAAGCGTAGGCCAATAAAACTGACTTCCGCTTTCTGTGGTTTACACGCAACCGGCCGAGCACCTACGTCATGGTCAAGTCTCAATCGCTAGTCGCCGAGCGACTGCCACAGTCTCTTGCAAGATACATGGCGCCGCTCGGCAAGTTACGTTCTTTTGAAGGCTCACGCATGCCTTCTAATTCGCGGTTTCTTCGGCGCGACGGATGCGCATCAGGTCTTCGAATTCATTTATTATTGCCACTCTGTTCGCGCCTGTATCGCCAGCGACCAAAAAGCATTGATTCTTTACAATATCGAAGTCGAAGGTGCGGCCTTCCATGCCGGCGGTCCCAAGCAAATCCATTGCATATGAACCACCAAGACATGCCAAGATTAATACGACGTAGGCAATTGCACCCGACCTACGAAGTACAACTGTGCCGGATATGTATGCAAGGAACCGTTCGACCGCGAAGACCGAGAGCATCGCAATGGGAACAACGTTGAAGCGGACCTCTACAGCGGTAATGCTGTTCAAAGCAACGATAAAGAATAGAGAGAAGCCTATAAAGCTAAGGGCCAGAATATTCGAAGTGCGAAGTTCACGATACTTCGGGTTAGCGAGCGTCAACGCGTGTCTCAGGAGTCCGGCGGCACCGACGATCGTGAGTGTCCAGTACAGGACACGAAGTGGAAGCCCGTAGAGTGGATTGAGGTCACGAATATATGTGAAGGGGCTCGTTACACTGAATGCATTGAAGATATGAGCGCCAAGGGTCAGTATCCCAGCAACAGGATTTTCAAAGTACCATTTCCAGCCACCCTCAGCAGCCAAATGGCCATTAAACAGCGGATTAAGATAATTCCACGGGCCGGCGAGTTCCCCCGTAACTGTCGTGTCATATTTCCATGCGATGACGCTGAAAGCGGCTTGGAAATCACCCAATTGGCATACTGGAAGAAAAGTAGCCTTGTTGTAGAGCTGGAAATTGTAGATCAGTTGAGGCCCCCATACGACGCCTCCTGCAACAACCATGGACAGCAGAGCTGTCCCGCAAACCAGAGCTCGCTCTCTGAGAGTGCGAGATTCCCAGATCACTACAGCCGCTATGGCAAAGTACCATGCGATGACAACAGCAATGCTTGCAGGTCGGACCATAAGAGCGATAGCGGTTACGAAAGCGCCAAGGATGAGCACCCCCAATCGCGCGCCTTCCTTTGACTGACCAAACTTCACTACAAGCGCGGCAAGCATCACATAGAGGGAGACCGATAGCCCCTCTGTTAATGCGTCAGTCACGAGGGAAATCACTAGAGGGTTCAGCAAAAGCCCTACTAGAACCGCGAACGACAGGCGGCGAGAAATATTCGCTGTGAGGCGTGACAGCCATAACGTCGTTAGAAAGAACAGACTGAACTGCACTATTCCCGCAACAAGTGAAAGCCGATTGTTATCGTAGCCGGAAATATACGTGAGTGGATAAAGAAAAAGCGGATATCCGTACGTCCTGACCGTACCAAAGTCGTGCAAAATACCATACTCTCGGAAGCGAAAAGCGTAAAACTGGTAAGCCCAAGCATCTGCACGACCGGTGACACTTGGATAATATTGATAACGCGCAATAAATAGACCCGCCACCACGAGTGAAAGGGTCAAAGCGATATAAAAATGACGAGCGCTAAGGAGAGACCGTGAAGGAGAGAGCATGCAGCACCTTGTTTGAGGTGCGGATCCTATAACAAAGGCTTCCCCGTGTGTCGACCAAACGGACTTAAGGTCTACAAGGATTGTTAATTGGCAGGGCTGCACTGGTCATGTCGGGTAGGCTGGCATGCCGAACACACTTCCATTGGCACCGGCTCCCGCGCAGAGGGCTTTGGCTATGACAAACGGTGCTCCTCGCTATAAACCATCAACCGGCAGTCGCTCTGATCTAACAGAATATTTGTTTCGATCCCCTCAATTCTATACAGGCGGACTTCGCTGCATGATACGCGCTGGWGGCAGATTTTCAGGCAAGCCCAAGGCGCCTCTCAAGCTTTCGGAGCCACCGAACGCACCGCAAGCCAAGGCGTCGCCTTGGCTGATCTGGGTGCGAGCAAGATCACAGCCTATGGCTAGTCATTGGCTACACGCTGCACTCAGGCGAGACTGTGAAAGACATGACTTGACAACTCTTGCTCGCTGGTGCCTGCACAGAAATCAATTATCAAGATGTGATCTTAGCAAGAACGGTGCTGCAGTACATGCGATCC
>NZ_JBFUMH010000278.1:0-5605 GCF_054049475.1 Microvirga sp. P5_D2
TCTCGTGGCCCTGCGTTACTTAAGCGCGGGAGGGGCCTGTACGGTCATGAATTGCGGCTACGGCCACGGGGCCTCGGTTCTGGAGGTCGTGGACACCGTCAAGAAGGTTTCGGGCATCGATTTCGAGGTGCGCCTGAGCCCCCGCCGCGCCGGCGATCCGGCCCAGCTGGTGGGAGCAGTCGATCGAATCAGGGCGCTCGGCTGGGAGCCGCTCCATGACAATCTGGAGGAAATCGTCGATCAGGCCCTGCGCTGGGAACAGGTTCTGGCGAGTCGCACAGCCTCATCCCGAAACTCTTTCGTATAGCGTGTGTGGGGCATGGAGATCCTCCTGCTTCATGAGAGGCTCTTCAGTTTTTCGAAGCTAGTCCAGGGCGCAAGCGGCACATTGCGGTGGACACGGATGGGCGCCTTCTGGGTGTCCGAAAACTTTGATGCCTTCATGGCTCTCCGTTCCTCCCCAGCAACAGGACTTTACCGCGGAAAACTCCAATTCTGAACGATCCAGTTTTCGGTGATCAGATCACTGGATCCGCAGTTATGTGTTCGTGGCCTAACTTGCTAGCGGCTCGTTCGGCTCCAATCCACCAAAGCTTCGACCGCTTTCGACACACGACCACAGCGTACTAAGCCCCTCGATTTCGACTGGTCCCAATCGTAATACATAGCTCCAGCTACGGCCGACGATCCCTGGTTTGTTATGACCTCAGCGGCGATGTTAATCTGAAGGCGGCGCAGCGCGTCCTCAACATCGCAGCTTTCGTTAGGGACAGATGCTCCAAATTCCGTAATCCAGCAAGGATGGCCGCCGGTAATCGCTGTTCCGCAGCCTTTTAGCTTTTCTTTCAACTCTCGGCCTAGGTCCTTGTGCGGGGCAAACGGCGAATAGACGTGCCAGGCTATTCCGTCAGAATATTTCCCTATTCCCAGTTCAAGAAGTCTCTTTAGCACATCTGTTCCCGCTACATGAGTTCCACCTCTGTTCGCTAACCAACTCGCTGATATGTCCGTCAGACCTGCAGTGATAATGGGAACTCTTTGCATGTTGGGCCTGCTATCTCGGAGGCGCTGAGTAATGGCGATCAGCTGCGCATAAACGCGAATGCCTTTCTCAAAGGTCGAGCGAGCAGGATCCGGCATGTCTTCGATCCGGGACCATGAGAGACCAGGTCGTACGATTGGCAGATCCCCATTAAAATCAGCCCAGTTTATTTCATTCCCAACTTGCAGGGCGACCACTCGTATTGGGCGCCGCTGGATTTCATCTAGCGCGCGAGCGACATAGTTCTCGTATTTCTTGAGACTAATATCGGACAATCGAACTCGGGAGCCAAAGGTGAGGGCGCTTGGTCTCATTGTAGACCCATCAGTGGCGATTATCCTGCCGAGGGGAAACTGAATAAGTACGGCGACCCCAGAATTAGCAGCCTGATCAAGAACGTCCAACATTCGAGCATTAGGCTCGCGCCACGTCAGGCGCACAGATCGAATCCCTGCTTCAGCGATAGCACTCAGTATCTCGCTTCGTGCTTTTTTAGGTTCCCATGCAAGATTAGTTCTATTCACACCAACAATGATTTGGGCCTTTGACGGCTGGACCCAAAGCGAGCAATGTGCTCCTAGGAGGCTGAGGAGAGCAATCATCATCCGTACTATGGATCTAGCCCAAAGTATACGTAGCTCACACAAAGTAAGCTTTTTCCAATTGAGCAAGGTTTTGACGCTCACGATTTGGGAGCCCATCTCTTCATTTTAAATCTGATACTAACTTGTTCTTGGTCGCGCCGCTAGTTAATCCGGCAGTATGGCGACCGCCAGTCGTAGGCCTCATCGATTATCCTCAGCCACATTCCTGCCGGGCCCGGGCCAGACAGACAACGGGCGTTGAGCAGCCTACTGACCTGGAGTGAGCTGTTCCCGACGGCCGGAACGAGGTTAGTCGTCGAGTGGTCCCCTCCCAGGAAGTTGGACCAGTGAACGTGAGRGTTTTCGGTTAGACTCCTGATGCGACGGAGAGCTGACCGATGAAGAAGACCCGCTTCACAGACCAGCAGATCGCCTTTGCCCTGCAGCAGGCCGAAGCCGGYACGCCYGTGCCGGAGGTCTGCCGCAAGATGGGCGTRTCTGAACCCACCTTYTACCGATGGAAGCAGAAGTACRGCGGCCTCATGCCGTCCGAGGTCARGAAGCTGCGCCACCTCGAGGAGGAGAACGYCCGYCTYAAGARGCTCGTGGCSGATCTGACCYTSGACAARGAGATGCTCTCGGAGGTCATCCACTGAGGACTATGACGCCTGYTCGGAGCCGGGAGATGGTYGACTTCGTGCGCACTGTCTTTCGGGTGTCGATCCGYCGGGCCTGCCGGGCTGTACYGGCSCCGCGCTCGACGTATCACTACCGCTCCCGCCGCCCYGAGCAGGCTGCTCTGCGCAAACGCATCCGCGAGRTSGCTGARGCSCGCGTGCGTTACGGCTACCGCCGGATCTGGATYGTGCTCMGGCGCGAAGGCTGGCCRATCAATGYCAAGCGCGTCTACCGGCTCTACACGCTCGAGGGACTGACCATGCGCCACAAGCCACCCCGCCGCCGGGTTGCGGCCAAGATCCGCGAGGACCGCTCCCCGGCCACYGGTCCCAATCAGATCTGGGCGATGGATTGGATGTACGACCAGCTCTTCGAYGGGCGGCGCATCTGGGTGCTGACGATGCTCGAYACCTGGAGCCGGATCTGTCCCGTGTTGCGGGTGTGCCGGATTGCCACCGCGTGGGAGGTCATCTCAGCCCTGGACGAGGCGGTGCAGCAGTTTGGAAAGCCAAAGATCATCCGGGTGGATCAGGGCTGCCAGTTCACCTCACGGGAGCTGGACCTGTGGGCGTATTCTCATGGGGTGACGCTAGACTTCAGCCGGCCCGGCAAGCCGACCGACAACGCTTATATCGAGTCCTTCAATGCACGAGTCCGTGCGGAATGCCTGAACCAGAACTGGTTCATGGATCTGGACGACGCACGCCGAAAGGTGGAGGATTGGCGCGTTGAGTACAACGAAGTGAGACCGCATAGCGCAATCGGTGATAGGCCACCGATTGCCTTGATTCATCAGGCCTTAGGCGTGCCTGAGGCTGTTCCAGGACCGGAAATTCTCACATGATCCGGTCCAACTCCGGGGATGCAGCCACCAGGCCCGGAAAGTTGCATAGGCCGTGGATCACATACGGGGGCAGGTCCAATGACGGGAAAATT
Organism: Microvirga sp. P5_D2; assembly: GCF_054049475.1. Lineage (NCBI taxonomy): Bacteria > Pseudomonadati > Pseudomonadota > Alphaproteobacteria > Hyphomicrobiales > Methylobacteriaceae > Microvirga > Microvirga sp. P5_D2. The sequence continues at coordinate 3,241 of NZ_JBFUMH010000278.1, forward strand.
CCCACTTTGGCCGGTCCAGGTTCCAGGGATCAGGTCACCGATCCGATCAAAAACTCACCGCCTAGAAAGTAATCACAGAAAACCCGCCGACGCGAAGACGGCAGCACCAATCCCGCAGCTCGTATTACGATTTACTTGCCGCCATATAAATGTGAGGGAATTCTCTAAAAATTTCGTCCCAGGTTTCAACATGGCCGTCCGATGCGTTCTGGATAGGAGCGAGGCGTTCAACATACCGATTCCACATAAAAGCATCATCCCAATCAGGCTCACTAAACGCTTTTGCCTGAACTACCACGAGATCGAAATGGCTCTTGGCATGGTAATCTTTCAAAATGTCTCGAACTACGCGAGCATTCGAGCGAACATCGTTTTCGTCTGCTGTGACATAGAAATAAGCTGTCCGTCCAATTTTTGCACCATCTACAAACGAGTCGATGAAGTGATCAAATTTTGAACGGAGTTGATCGAGTTTCTGATCAAATAACAGATCTTCCTTGAAAAGCGTGCGGTCGAAGTTGTGATGAAGTTTGAAATTGTGTGATGAATCGTTAATTAAACCACCGTTCCCATGAAGCGACAAGTTCTCCGAATGCAGAATACCTGCAAACTGTCCCTCTAAAAGCGAGATCAGAGAAGAAAAACTTGTTACATTCCATTGAAAAAAGCCAGAGGTTTTCCGCTGMAAGTATCTATTTATTTAGAGCCTGTTTTGGAAATCGGGCTGAGGGGTTTCTGTTAGGCGTTTGTTGTGATTCAAGCTCTGGATGTGGACACCAGAGCAGCGGGGCCGGAGGGCCAGGATCGCCCAGAAGACGAAGCGCTATCCGTCCGATGTGACGGACGAGGAATGGGAGCGGATCGCGCCGCTCATGCCCCAACCGGGTCGCCGGGGCCGGCCGCGCGAGGTCGAGTTCCGGGAGGTGATCAACGCGTTGCGCTATCTCGTGCGCTCGGGCTGCAGCTGGCGGATGCTGCCGATCCATTTCGGGCACTGGCGCACGGTCTACGGCTGGTTCCGCGAGTTGGCTCGCCGCTTCCTGTTCCAGACCATCCATGACGTCGAGTTGATGCTGGATCGTGAGCAGTCCGGACGCGAGGCGAGCCCGACGGCGGCCGTGATCGACAGCCAATCGGTCGAGGCTCCCCATGCCGCAACAAGAGGTTACGATGCCGGCAAGAAGATTGTCGGGCGCAAGCGCCACATCGCAGTCGACACCGACGGGCGCCTCCTGATGGTCAAACTGACGCCGGCCGACATCTCCGACAGCGCCGGGGCGCAAGCCATACTCGATGCCATCCGTAAACGCTGGCCGTGGGTCAAGCACCTGTTCGCCGACGGCGCCTATGACAGGCTCAAGCTGACGGACAAGGCCGCCTATCTCGACTTCGTCCTCGCGATCATCCGCCGCCGTGACGAGGCCCAGGGCTTCGAGATCCTGCCACGCCGCTGGGTCGTGGAGCGGACGTTCGGCTGGATGGTCCGCTGGCGGCGCCTCGTGCGCGACTATGAGCGCCGCATCGACGTCTCACACGCCATGATCCTCATCGCAATGGGCGGAAATCTCATCCGAAGAAACGCTCACCACTGATTTCTCAAACAGGCTCTAAACTGAAGCAAATCCACTTCCGTCATGCTCCTCGTCCGCCGCCTGGGTCGGGACTGATGATTTTCAAGGCGGGCTTTGACATTTTGATTAACGATAGCCGACAAACCACTYGCACGAAGTCCAAAACTTCGCGATGAAGGCTGAAATCTTCGCTTAACCTCCACCTTAATGGACACCTGCCAATGAAATCCCTCCAAACTACCTGAGCAAGCTGAGAAGTAGAAACAAGTTTGCCCTCCTTCCAAATGATATCTGTTCGACTTAAAATTGGTAGTTCCTTTTGCTGAGTAGCCCCAGAAAACATTAGGAATCCCAGGGAAGTAGAAATGGATTTGCACACTACTCATATGACGGACCGCACGACGATTCCACCGGAACACTCTGACATCAAGGTCGCCGTCGTTGTTCCTGTCTTTAAACACCCGGGATTGCTGGCTGAAACGCTTACATCGGCAATATCGCAGGAAACTAACTTTCGCTTCTGCCTAATTTTGGTCAACGACGGTTGTCCATTCGAGGAAACGCACAACATATGTGAAGCATTTTCTGCGCAGTATCCCAGTCAGATCTACTACATACGTAAAAGCAATGGGGGTCTAAGCTCCGCGCGTAATGCCGGAATCAATTTTGCACTTAATGCGTTCCCTGGCTTGGATGCGGTCTACCTGCTTGATGCTGATAACATAATAAAGCGGAAGCTGTTGCAAAAATCACTCGACGCGTTGATGGCTGCACCTGCCGAAGTTGGCTGGATC
>NZ_JBFUMH010000279.1:0-3929 GCF_054049475.1 Microvirga sp. P5_D2
TCCTTCGCCCATTCCTGATCCATCAAATAGTCGACTTCGTTCTCGCTCAGATCAGCCCCGAAGATCCTGCCCAGTTCTCCCGTCGGCCCCAGAATTTGCCGAGCCCTCGTCCCGTAATTGCGAGCAAGTCGGCGGATCGTGACATCAGCCACGAGAGGCGTCTCCTTCTTGAGTTGAGAGACCAAGGCTTCATAGCCTGAGACGGGGAAATCGCCTCCAGGCAGGGTCGCCCCTGCTGTCCATGCAGATCCCCGGGCGCCGAGCGCCTCTTCGATCTTCCCCAGCACGGATTCGGCGAGGCGCCGGTAGGTGGTGATCTTCCCACCGAAGATGTTGATGAGGGCACCACCCCTGCCTTCTCCGTGGACCTTGATGACGTAGTCCCGCGTTGCTTCCTGAGCCTTCGACGCGCCGTCATCGTAAAGCGGACGCACACCCGAATAGGCCCAGACTACATCATCGGGCGTGACGCCACGTTCGAAATATTCAGAGGATGCCTCACAGAGATAGGAGATCTCCCCGGCCGTGATCTGCACCTTGTCGGGGCTGCCGTCGAAGTCCCTGTCGGTCGTACCGACAAGGGTGAAATCGCCCTCGTAGGGAATGGCGAAGATGATCCGGTTGTCCTTGTTCTGGAAGATGTAGCATTTGTCGTGATCGAACAGCTTGCGGACAACGATGTGGCTGCCCTGAACGAGACGGACATTGCGCCGCCCGCCTCCTCCGGCTGATTGACGGAGAACCTCATCGACCCACGGCCCTGCAGCGTTCACCACGAGCTTTGCCGTGACATGACGGACCTGCCCCGTCTCCTGATCCGTCAACTCCCCTTGGAAGCCGCCATTCGCGTGCTGAAGATGCGTTACCTTCGTGCGCGTCAGAATCTCAGTGCCCCGATCGGCTGCATCGCGAGCGTTGAGAGCCACAAGCCTCGCATCCTGCACCCAGGCGTCGGAATATTCGAAGGCCTTCGAAAGCCCCTTTCGCAATGGCTTGCCGGCAGGATCATGCGCGAGGTCGAGCGTGCGGGTTTTCGGAAGCAGCTTCCGCCCGCCGATGTGATCGTAGAGGAAGAGACCGAGCCGTAGAAGCCAGGCAGGCCGCAGGCCGCCATGATGAGGCAGAACGAAACGCAGCGGCCAGATAATGTGCGGTGCCATCTTCCAGAGCACTTCGCGCTCCATCAAGGACGCGCGAACGAGGCGGAACTCATAATGCTCCAGATACCGCAACCCGCCATGAATGAGCTTGGTGGAGGCTGATGACGTGCCGCTGGCGAGGTCACGCATCTCGGCAAGAATGACACTGTAGCCGCGACCGACGGCATCACGCGCAATCCCGCAGCCATTGATGCCGCCGCCGATAATCAGTATGTCGAAATCTGTCTGAGACATAGCAACCTCTTCTGATGCCGCTGGTGCCGATGTCATTGCCCTTGCCAAATCGTCCGCTGGACGGCGACACGCCATCCGGCGAGGGATCGCTCACGCTCCTCCTCCGCCATCGCAGGCTCGAAGCGGTGGTCGACGCGCCAGCTGTCAGCGAATCCCTCCGCATCCGGCCACACCCCTGCCCCGCAACCCGCCAGCCACGCGGCGCCCAGAGCCGTCGTTTCAAGAATGACGGGACGATCGACAGGGCTGTTCAGGATGTCGGCGAGACGCTGCATGGTCCAATCGTTCGCCACCATGCCGCCATCCACCCGCAGCACCGTATCCGCTGCGGCCGCCCAATCCTGACGCATGGCATCGAGCAGATCGCGTGTCTGGAAGCACACCGATTCCAGCGCAGCCCGCGCGATCTCGTTCGGCCCGGTATTGCGCGTCAATCCATAGAGCGCTCCCCGCGCATCGGGTTGCCACCAGGGCGCGCCAAGACCGGTGAAGGCTGGGACGAGATAAATCTCCTGCTGCGGATCGGCCTGCGCTGCCAACGAGCCTGACTGATCGGCACGCTGAAGAATGCCGAGCCCGTCCCGCAGCCATTGTACCGCCGCGCCCGCGATGAAGATCGAGCCCTCGAGGGCGTAAGTCGTGCGCCCGTTGATGCGATAAGCGATGGTGCTCAGAAGACGGTTCTTCGACGGCACGCGCTCGTGCCCCGTGTTGAGAAGCGCGAAGCAGCCGGTGCCGTAGGTGGATTTCATCATGCCCGGTTTGAAGCAGGCCTGTCCTACGGTTGCCGCCTGCTGGTCTCCGGCGACGCCGCGAATGGGGATCGAAACACCGAAGAGGCCGGGATCGGTGGCGCCGAAATCGGCGATGCAATCCTTAATCTCGGGCAAGATGGCCCGCGGCACCCGGAACAGACGCAGCAGGTCATCATCCCATTCGACCGTATCGACATTGCACAGCATCGTGCGCGAGGCGTTGGTGGCGTCCGTCACATGCTGCCTGCCGCCGGTGAGGTGCCAGAGGAGCCAGGTATCGACCGTGCCGAAGGCCAATTCACCGCGCTCGGCACGTGCACGCGCGCCTTCGACATTGTCGAGAAGCCAGGCGATCTTCGTGGCGGAAAAATACGGGTCGGCCAGCAAGCCCGTCCGCTCGGAAATCAGCGCCTCGGACCCGTCGGCCTTCAGCGCGCCGCAGAGATCCGCGGTGCGCCGGTCCTGCCAGACGATGGCGTTGTGAATGGCGCGCCCCGTCCGACGATCCCAGACGATTGCCGTCTCGCGCTGATTGGTGATGCCGATGGCGGCGATGTCGGAGGCGGACAACCCCGCATCCGCGAGAGCGGCCCGCAAGGTCTGCACGATCGTGCGCCACAGATCATCCGGATCGTGCTCGACCCAACCTGAATGCGGGTAGTGCTGAGCGAATTCCTGCTGCGCGATGCCGCGTATCCTGTAGGTGCCGTCGAAAACGATGGCGCGGGAAAACGTGGTGCCCTGATCGAGAGCCAACACGAAGTCAGCCATGCGTTCCTCCTCCGATCATCCGGTTTGAGCGGTTAGACGCCAGCGAGGCAGACATATTTAATTTCGAGGAACCCCTCGATGCCGTATTTCGAGCCCTCGCGGCCCAGTCCCGACTGCTTCACGCCGCCAAACGGCGCCATCTCGTTGGCGAGCGCCGGCGTGTTCACCCCCACCATCCCGCTCTCCAACGCCTCCGCCACGCGCCAGACGCGCGCCATGTCCTTGGCATAGAAATACGATGCCAGACCGAACTCCGTGTCGTTGGCCATCGCAATCACATCCGCCTCGTCCGCAAACGTGATGATCGGCGCCAGCGGCGCGAACGTCTCCTCCTTCGTCACCTTCATCGCCTGCGTGATCCCCGTCATCACGGTGGGCTCGAAGAACGTGCCGCCCAACTCCGAGCGCTTGCCGCCGAGCACCAGCTGGCCGCCCTTCGCCAGCGCGTCGGCGACATGCTCCTCCATCTTCGCCACCGCCCGGTCGTCGATCAGCGGTCCCATCGACACCCCGGTCTCCGTGCCCCGGCCGAGCTTGAAACCCCGCGCCTTGGCGGCGAACTTCTCGGCGAAGGCATCGGCCACACCCTCCTGCACATAAATGCGGTTGGCGCACACGCAGGTCTGCCCGGCATTGCGGAACTTGGAGGCGAGAGCCCCCTCCACCGCCGCATCGAGATCGGCATCGTCGAACACGATGAACGGCGCGTTGCCGCCAAGCTCGAGCGACAGCCGCTTGATGCCGTCCGCGGCCTCGCGCATGAGCCACCGGCCCACATTGGTCGAGCCGGTGAAGGTGATCTTGGCCACTTTCGGGTTGCGGCAGAACTCCTCGCCGATCGGCTTGGCCTCGCCGGTGATCACCGAGAACGCGCCTTTGGGCACCCCGGCCCGCTCGGCCAGCACCGCGAGCGCCAGCGCCGAGAGCGGCGTCTGGGCAGCGGGCTTGAGCACCATGGTGCAGCCGGCGGCGAGCGCCGGACCGACCTTGCGGGTGATCATGCCATTGG
>NZ_JBFUMH010000280.1:0-3926 GCF_054049475.1 Microvirga sp. P5_D2
ATCTTGTCCGGCGTTCTTCGGTTGCCCTCGTGCTCGGGCTGCTGACGGTTTTCTTCCCTGCCGATACCATGCAGATCCCCTTCCGGGGCATCCATATCAACTGGTCCATAGCGCTCGCCTTTGTGGCGATCCTGCTGCTCCTCAGAGCATTCGAGGCCTCGACCCTACGCGCCAAAGTCATTCTCGCCATCGCCGCATCGCTCACCTTCGCTGCGGCCGCGCTGATGTATGAAGCAGTCGCACCGCTGGCCATTCTCCCTTTCCTGGCGCCCTTTGTTCGCTCGGATGCCAGGTCAGCTTGGACCGCACTGCGATCCAACTGGCAGGCGCTCCTCATCTGGATTCTGGGACTGCTTGGCTACGCCCTGTACTTTGTCAGCGTGGTAATGAGCGGCTTTACCTATCAGGGCGCTATCTCGCAGAGCTCCTCATCGTCGCAGGTCGCTCAGATCCTGCAGCGTATCCCGGATGCCCTGACCTATAGCTTCCACAGGGCCTTCTCCGAGGCGTGGGTAGAGGCGGGAGAATTCGCGTTCAAGGATCTCAATAGCTATTGGATTGTCCTGCTGTTTGCAGCGCTTGTGCTCGCAGCGCTCTTGTACCTTAATGGATCCGATCCGGGTCGATCCAAACACCGGCTGTCTCACGCCGCCAAGCTGTGCGTGTTCGGGATTGTGCTGTTCCTCATAGGCTATGCACCCTTTCTGCCTTCGAATGCCCATCTGTTCACAACGCAAAGGACTTTTCTGGTCTCTGCGCTCGGGGCAGCCACTGTCTTGACCTCCCTGCTCTATCTTGTGTACTCGTTTGCGCCTCGGATTGTGTTCTCTCTGTCCGCAACGCTCCTGATCTCGCTGTCTTTCGTCAGTCAGCTTTACCAGTTCGACCGATACAGCCGCATCTACGCGGACCATATATGGCCTGCCTTGAATCTCCTGACGGTGACAGAGGGTTTGACGCCCGGCGCCAAAGTTCTGACCATCGTGAACGAGGCTGGATCCCTCTCCGGAACTTGGGATTTCGGCGTCGTCATGCGATCCGCGGACAGTTACATCTTCGCGAGGGATCGCCTGGTCGTCGTCTGCGACGGATACAACAATCGACCTATGCCCCTGAGCTCCTTGGCAGAAGCCCAAAGAGAAACCTGCCAGCTCGGTGACGGCTCGGCGACATCCGAAGGATCCATCTCCCCAGCTGACCGACCCTCGCCGCTGGTGCATTGGAACCTGGACGGATCCGTCTCCATCAGAAACACACCGCCGAATATCACCGTTCAGCCCATTCCGATACGGGCTTTGGAGCTTCTCGGTCTTGGACATTGGACGAAAGCCGATTCCCTGTTTGGCACTCTCGATCGGCCAGACCGTTTCGTATGTGAGTTCGAGTCGACGTGGGGATATGCCTATCCGTGCCGGAGCTATGGGTTTTACGATGGCGGAGCCGTGCGAAAAGGCTTAGCGACCATATCCTCTGCTTGGGCGGTGGAAAGGAGGGCTGGCGTCATCTTCGACTTGCGGCCGGCGGCGAATGAATACTCGATTACGATCGACCTAAGGCGTATGGCTTTGCTGCCAGAGGACATTCGGCTCCTCCTCAATGATGTCCCCGTCGAGGACGTGAAAGTATCGAGGACCAAACTGACCGCAATAGTCTCTTCGGACCGGTTCAAGGACAAGGCCAACGTGCTTGAGATCGAAGCGCCGCTGGACATGAAATCCGGTCGTTCCGTGGCGGTCGACCGAATGACCGTCGCTCCTGTTCACGTCGAAGCGCGCCCATGAAAACGTGGCGCGAAGGGCGGGCAAACGGTTCGCTACGGCTCGCGCCGCAGCGAGGTCCTTGGAGAACTGATATTAGCTCTCCAAGTGAATCTATTGGTTCATGCTGCTCTGCAGTTCCTCGCCGCTTACGTTGTGCGATACATCAGCGGCCTAGCATCTCTAAAGTTGTTTACGTATACAGGGCTCCAACAATGGTGTTGCGGGGCCTTTTAACAATTGCAGGGGATGTACCTATGTTGTTTTCCGGACCCGCTATCTCGTGCGCGTGCGGACCTAAGTTACCACTATGATCCAGCAAGCTTTTAGTGACCGGTTCTTGCATCCTTCGGAGACGATGAGGATCAATTCACCGAATTGGCTTCTGATCCTCGTTCCGACTCTCGCGACGATTGCGCTCTGGCTCCCTTTCGGTTTCTCCCTCGGCGGTCTGATTGAGGAATGGCGCGTACTGGCCCTCTTTACCGAACAGGGAACGCAATACATCGTAAGTTCAGGAGCATTTGAGGACCATCGAGCGAGGCCTCTTACATTACTTCCTCATGCAATTGCGTATCAGCTAGATAAGGACTCCTTTTTCTATTGGCATCTTATCCAGATGGTGAGCCTGATAATAAAGGGAGTGTCTGCCTCCTTCGTCGGATTTTTCCTGACACGCAACTACGTGTTTGCGCTCGCTCTTGGATTGCTGACATTATTATTTCCCGCGGATACTATGCAATTTACATTTCGTGGATTGCATATCAACTGCTCGATAGCTCTCGCGTACCTGTCCTTCGCGCTTGTATTGGCTTCTTTCGAAATCAAATCATCGGTCCCGAAACTCATCCTCGCGATAGGCGCGTGTGTGACTTTTATCATCGCAGCATTGATGTACGAGGCCGTCGCTCCGCTAGCCATCTTTCCTATACTGGCATTATTTGTACGCCTTCCGTTCCGGTTGGCCCTGACGGACATGCGACACAATTGGATCGCCCTTTCCGTATGGCTCGTCGGGATGATCGGCTACGGTATCTTCTTTATCAGCGTTGTTGCAGGTGGGGGCACTTACCAGACGGACCTTAGCCAGCCTTTGTCCGCATCGCGTATAGTTGCTATAGCAGAGCAAGTGCCTGAAGCGCTCGCCACCAGCGTCCATAGAGCTTTCTATGAGGCGTGGTATGAAATCTTCAGCCTCGCACTCAGCACCCTGGATAATTACTGGCTAGTCGCTTTCTTCGCCGCCGGAATCCTCATTGTAGCTTTGCTGCTTTCCAAAGCCGACACTGACCACGCCAGCAACGAACCGGTTTCATTGTCGGTAAGATTATTCATCGCCGGCCTCGCCATTTTCCTGCTAGGCTATGCACCCTACCTCGCTTCGACGGCTCACCTTTACATCACGCAAAGAACGTTTCTTGTTTCGTCGCTTGGTGCGTCTCTTAGCATAGTGGCTGCGATGATAATCCTGAGGAAGGTAATCGGTAAGTACGGTATCGTCCTCTTATCGACGTTTCTTATAAGCCTGTCTTTTGTCAGCCAGCTCTATCAGCATGATAGATACAATCGCCTTTACGCCGATCATGTCAAACCCGCCCTCAATATAATCGCGCTGACTGGTACTTATTGGCCGGGACAGAGTTTAACGACTATTGTTAATAATTCCGGCTCTCTTGAAGGAACTTGGGACTTTGGTGTCCCGATTCAGTCTGCCGCTGAATATCTTTTGGGTCCTGAGCATCGTATCGTTATTTGTGAGGCCCCCAATAATCGCCTGCTCCCACTCACGTATGGACCAGAGGATCAGAGGCAGAGTTGCCAAATTGGGAACGGTACGGCAGATCAGCAGCCGCCATCCTCCTCTTCCAACGCGCAGCCGACGTCCTCAGTTTTACACTGGAACAACGACCGCACTATCTCCCTCAGTGATCAAAGCGAGCCTCATTCCGTCGCTCCTATCTCAAACAGGGCCGTGCGGCTCCTAGGTCTCGGACGGTGGAGCAAGGCCGACTCCCTCTTCGGAAAACTCGACCAGTCTGATCGGTTCACTTGTGAATTTGAGTCGATGTGGGGTTATGCCTATCCATGCCGGACCTATGGCTTTTATGATGGAGCAGCGGCAAAAACTGTAACGAGCAGAACCTCCTACGCCTGGGCTATTGAGCGAAA
>NZ_JBFUMH010000281.1:0-3908 GCF_054049475.1 Microvirga sp. P5_D2
GTCGTATATTGTCGGCGGAGATAAGCCTTTGCGCCTTCAGCAATGGCGCCCGCAATCTCCTGCATGCGCTGCGAACCGGCGTCCCGCTTCATCACATCGCTGATGGCCCACAGGCCATAAGCAATCGAGAGCAAGCCGCCCAGAATAATAAGGGTCAGTTCCATCATGCCGTCCTTGTTATGGGAAAGCAGAATGCCGCTTCTCAAGGCCTGTTTCTTGGCCTCGAGCGGCCCCTACCTCCGGCGAAGTTTATATTTGGTGGCAAAAAAGGAGACGGTCCGCAACGATACTTCGCATTAAACCCACAGGAAGGACTTAATACTTTATGCGGGTAAGGCAGCCTTCGAGCGCTGCTGCCAGGCGAGCAGAACTAGGGCAATCGCGACAGGCGGGAAGACCAGCCAGTTCACGCTTTCCCAGCCGCCGGTGTTCAAAAGCTTGCCTGACGAGAAGGATGCGATGGCCGTGGAGCCGAAGACCAGGAAGTCGTTGGCCGCCTGCACTTTCGTGCGCTCCTCAGGGCGGTAGCAATCGGTCACCATCGATGTCGCGCCGATGAAGCCGAAGTTCCAGCCGATGCCGAGCAGGATCAATGTCGCCCAGAAATGGGCGATCTCTATCCCTGAAAGGCCGATGGCAGCCGACAGCCCGATCAGGACCAGCCCTGTCGCCGTAACCGGCAGCTTGCCGAAGCGCCCGATCAAGCGTCCGGTGAAGAAGCTCGGGCCATACATGGCGAGGATGTGCCATTGAATGCCCAAAGCCGCCGCGCCAACCGAGTGGCCGCACCCGATCATCGCGAGCGGCGCAGCCGTCATCAGAAAGCTCATGAGACCGTAAGACACCAAGCCCGCCGTCACCGCGACGATGAAACGGGGCTGCCGCACGATCTCGCCCAAGGGCCGTCCGCCCGCCTTTTGCGCAACGCTGACAGGCGCGGGCCGAAGGAAGGACACGATGACCATCGACATGAGGGCAAGAGCGGCCTGACCGAGGAATGCCCCMGCGAAGGGCGCGGTCTGAATGGCATCCCTGAACCATATGATCGTTTGCGGCCCGATGATTCCTGCGGCAAGCCCACCAGTCATGACCCAGGCAATCGCGCGCGGCTTGAAGGCCTCGGAAGCCCCGTCCGTCGCCGCGAATCGGTAGCTCTGGTTGAAGGAGCCGTACATGCCGACGATGAGAGCGCCGAAGCAGAAGAGCACGAAGCTCCAGGAGGCGATGCCGAAAGCCGCCAGGCACCCGCCTGTCAGGCCTATGCCCGCTCCCAGGATGTAGCCCATGCGCCGCCCGATCCGCCGCATGATCATAGCGGCGGGAATGGTGCCCAGCGCAAGCCCGAGATTGAACAGGCTCACGGGCAGGGTCGCCAGTTCCTTGTTCTCCGCGAGGTTCTGCCCCACCAGACCGCCCAGGGACACGACGATGGCCGGGCTCGATCCGCCGAGCGCCATGGCCGCCGCAAGAACCAGGGCATTCCGCTTGGCTAAAGCGTCAGAAGTGGGAGTATGAGCCTGCATTGTAGCGTCTTTCGCGATCCTGCATCCGAAAGACCGGCAGATCATGTCCTGCAACGACGCTGCCGATAGCGGATAATGGTATGCCCACGCTATCTGCCTGTTCGATCAGCATGTCGAGGTTCTTCTGTGGCACCGTGCAGAGAATTTCGTAATCATCTCCCCCCGTCACAGCCGCATCGAGCAGGGTCGAATCGGCGCCGATGGCCTTTTGCACCGCGAGAGACAGAGGAACCTTGTCGAGATCCACCACGGCGCTTGTTCCTGAAGCGCGCATCATCTTGGCGAGATCGCCCGCCAGACCATCCGAGACATCCATGGCCGCATGGGCGTAATCGCGCAGCGCCTTGGCCAGACGATAACGCGGCTGGGGATGGAGATAACGGTCGGCGAGATGCGCCGCCTCGCCGGATGACAGGCTGGACGCCCATGCCGGATCGCGACGGAGCATCAAACCTAAGGCGGCGTCGCCGATGGTGCCGCTGACGCAGACGACGTCGCCTTCCCGCGCTACCGTGCGGCGGACCATGCGGCCAGTTGGCACCTGTCCGAGCGCGGTGACGGAGAGGGTCAGGGCCCCTTTCGCCTTCACCGTATCGCCGCCCAGAAGCGGGCAGCCGAAATCACGAGCGGCCTCACCGAGACCGGCAGCGAATGCGGCAAGCCAGGCCTCCGTCCAGGTTTCAGGGAGCGCCAGCGTCAGGAGAAAGCCTGTGGGGTCCGCGCCCTTCGCGGCGAGGTCCGAAACGTTCACGCCGAGCGCTTTCCGGGCAATGGATGCGGGTGAATCGTCGGGCAGAAAGTGAACTGTCTCGACCAGGGCGTCGGTGGTGAGAACCAGATCGTGCCCCGGCTCGGGCGTCAGGCAGGCTGCGTCGTCCTTGAGACCGAGCCCGCCCGCGCCGGYGATGGGCGCGAAGTAGCGCGCGATCAGGCCGTCTTCGCTTGGGCGTTCGGGAGAGGCCATCAGGCGATGTTCCCGGCCATGAATTGCGCTTACCGCTTGGCCTGCCCTGCGGCCTTCTTCTCCAGCTCGCCGGGTCGTACTTCGCGTGTCAGAGTGTCGAGCACGGCGTTCACGAGACCGGGCTCGTCATCGCCGTAGAAACCATGGGTCACGTCCACATATTCGGTGATCGCGACGCGGGCCGGCACATCCTTGCGGTACATGAGCTCGTACCCGCCGGCGCGCAGGATGGCACGGAGCACCGCCTCGACGCGGCGCAGGGGCCAGCCTTCGGAGAGGGCCTTGTCGATCTTCACGTCAATGGCGCGCTGGTTCTCGACCACGCCCGTAATGACATTGCGGAAGAACTCAATGTCGGATGGCTTGAACTCGATGCCCTCGACCTCGCGGCCGATCCAGAAGGCCTCGAACTCCGCGAGCGCGTCGAGCACGCTCGTGCCCGATACATCCATCTGATAGAGGGCCTGGACGGCAGCGAGGCGAGCGGCTGAGCGCTCTGCAGGCTTCGTCATGATCAGGCCTCCAGCTTGCGTTTGATGCGAAGAACGGCAAGTGCTGCTTCCACCGCTCCCCCGCCCTTATTCAATTCACTCACGCTGGCCCGGGTCCACGCCTGCTTGTCATTCTCCACCGTCAGGATGCCGTTGGCGAGCGGGATCTTGCGGGCAACCGATAGATCCATGAGCGCGCGGGCGCTCTCGCCAGCTACGATGTCATAATGTCCCGTCTCGCCACGGATGACGCAGCCTAGAGCCACGACGGCGTCATAGGGCTTGCCGGCCTTCTCGGCGGCATCGAGCGCGATGGCGACGGTCGAGGGAATCTCCAGCGCTCCGTCGAGCGTCAGCACGTCCATAGTCGCCTGAGCAGCTTCGACAGCGCCCTGCACGCCGCGCAGAAGCTCATCGGCGATATCGTCATAGAAGCGTGCTTCGACGACGAGGATGCGCGCGCCGGGAACCGGGGCACGAGCGGCTTGAGGTTTGGCGGAATGCGAGACCATAAGAGACTCTCAAATACCTTTCGGAACCCCCTACCCTCATCCCGAGGAGGGCGGTGCTCCGATAACGGGAGAAATGTTGCCGTTCCCCTACCCCGCCCGGCGGGCGTCCGCAAGGCGTGCGGCATAGCGGGCCATGAGATCGACCTCCAGATTGAGCTTGTCGCCCACCTTCCGGTCGCCCCAGGTGGTCACCGCGAGGGTGTGCGGGATGATGAGAACCGAAAACATATCGTCGTTCACGGAGTTCACGGTGAGCGAGGTGCCGTCGAGGCAGACGGAGCCCTTCTCCGCGATGTACGGCGCCAGAGCCGCCGGTGCCTTGAGGGTGAAGCGGGCGGTCGGCCCCCATGGATTGTCGCCGGCGGTGATCGCCTCTCGCGCCACGATGGTGGCAAGCCCATCCACATGGCCCGTTACG
>NZ_JBFUMH010000282.1:0-3900 GCF_054049475.1 Microvirga sp. P5_D2
GCCAAGTACCAGGCCCTGCTCGCGGCGGGAAAGCCGGCGAAAGTCGCCCTGACGGCGATCATGCGCAAACTCATCATCTTGGCCAATGCGCTCTTGCGAGATCAGCGAAATTGGTCCCCAAAACCCGCTTGATCAATACGGATACTCTAGCGGAGCTGGCGGTCCGGAGCGCGGGATCCGGCAGGACGACTATGCGTCCTTCGCGCTTCGGCCAATCGCCCAGGCCACCGTGCAAGGGAGGATCCCATGCTGGCGCACTTCGCTCGACTTGCTCTCGTTGTCCTTGCGTTTTGGAACCTCCCCGGCGCTGCCCAGGCCGGAAAACCCTTCGTCCCGAGCTGGATCCGGAACGATCCCGCCGCCAGGACCGTAGCGGTTGAGATCGTGGCGGACTGGAATCTCGTTGCCCGCTACGCCAAGGACAACGTGCGGACCGACATCATCGACTTCAATGGCGACTGGGGCGGGAATCTCACGATCAGCGTGCCGACGGGCTGGTCTGTGAGGCTCACGTTCATCAACCACTCGGGGGCCGTCCGGCACGGTCTCATGGTGACCAGGTCCTACGCGGAGTCGGAGATGCCCGTGCGGCTGCGGGAGGAGGATGCCATCTGGGGTGCCTATGTCCGCCCCCTTGGAGGGCATCTTCCCGCAGGAGAGCGCGCAGCTCGACTTCGTGGCGCGGCAGCCCAGGGACTACTTCCTCGCCTGCTCGCGGCAGAACCACCTCATGATGGGACACTGGGTCGGCCTGGAGGTGGAGGACGGCCTGGCGCAGGCAGTGGCCGTCATCCACGAGGATAGGTTCCCGGCAGAGGATTCCCCAGACGCCGCTGATCGACGGACTTAAGGCCTGAGGTGGCCCACCCAATGGCTCTCGCCGATGATGGAGATCGGGGTGCCGCCCGCGCGCATGTCCACGGCCTTCTCGATCTTGCGGCCGAAGGACGAGTGTGCCCAGCTCTCGGTTGCATAGGCGCCGATCACGAGATACTTGGTCGTCCGGGTCAGCGATCCGGGAATGCCGCCCAGATCGATGATGGCCTTCTCGCAGTCCTTGCGCGAGCCGAAGGCGAAGGTGCCCGTGAAGCAGAAGGTCGATCCACCGAACGTGACGGCGGGAGCCGGACAGCCGCCATCAAAAACGCATGGATGGCAATGTTGCAAAGACTGACGGCGGCTCCCACGAGAACTTGGCGCACCATGCAGACCGCTCCGGTGAGGCCGATCACAGAACCCGGGGTGGCAACAGATAAAGCGTCATCGCGAAAATCAGGTACACCAACAGGACGAGCACTCCGACAAACCACGCCGAGCGCCCGCTGTTGGTCACCAGGGATACGGTCATGGTGGCGATGAGCATCATGATCACTGCACCCGGCCAGAATTGCAGGTTCATCGGTTCCGGGCCGATGACATAGCTCAGCAACACCAACACGGGGGCGACGAAGAGCGCGATCTGGGCCGAGCTCCCCAGCGCGATGCCCACGCTCAAATCCAGGCGGTTCTTGCGCGCGCCGGCAAAGGCCGAGGCCATCTCCGCCGCAGCGCCCACCAACGCCACGACGACAAACCCCACGAATGCGGGGGTCATCCCGAACGTTTCCGCCGCCTGCTGCACGGATTCGATGAACACCTCGCTCACCAGCGCGACCAGGATCGTGACGCCAGCCAGCGTGGTCAGGGCCAAGCCCATGGGCCACGGCGCCTCGCCGGTTTCGGCATGATCCGCGCCACCGAAAAATTCGCGGTGTGTCTTGAGGGTGAACAGCAGGCCCAATCCGTAGGCGGCGATGAGCAGCACGGACAGACTCACGCTCAACCTGTCGGTCACTGCTGATCCCGCGGTGGAATCGACTCCGGAGACCGCCGAGGGCATCAACAATGCGATCGTGGCCAGGAAGAGCAGGCCCGCTTGCAGACGGGCGTTGCCCCGGTTGTACTCCTGCACGTGGTACTTGAGCCCGCCGAGCAGGAACGACGCGCCCAACATGAACAACGAGTTGGTGACAATCGCCCCGGCGATGGATGCCTTCACAAGTGCGTATTGCCCGGCGCGCAACGCGGCCAGCGCGATGATCAGTTCGGTCAAGTTGCCGAGCGTGGCGTTGAGCAGGCCGCCGACCGCATCGCCCGTCTTGGCCGCCACGGATTCGGTGGCGTGGCTCAACAGCACTGCCAGTGGCACGATCGCCAGGACCGACAGCACGAAAAGCAGCGTATGCGCTTCGGGCGTGAGCTTGTGAGCGGCGAACACCACGGGCACGAAGGCCAGCAGCCAGAGCAGGGGATTGTGACGGACTTCCTTGAGCAAGAGGTTCATAGGTGCAGCCTCGGCCAATTTCGGTTGCGCCTACTTCTCAAGCATCGCTCAGGCGCTGCACGACAGGAGCATCCTAGCATCGCCGCCAAGTTTCGCAGAACACCCTTTAGGGAGCCGGATAGGATTTCACTTCGGTGTATTCGGAAGACGATTGTCCGGATGCTCGCCCTACTCCTGTGAACGTCCGGTTCAATCCGCTCTGACGGGAGCCTCAGCCAGTCGGCGGTGACTTGAAGATACTTTCAAGGGAATGCACTTTCCGGGCGTTATATAACGTTTGTTGCCATCCACGGCACGGCTCAAGGGTGGAGGGCCTGCAACGGGCGACCGCGGCGGGAGACCAGGTGGCGCTCGACGGCGGACAGTTCCGATTGCTGATCGCAACAGGGAGCCTGGATCCGGAACAGGTCGACCGTCACG
Source organism: Microvirga sp. P5_D2 (assembly GCF_054049475.1). Classification (NCBI taxonomy): domain Bacteria; kingdom Pseudomonadati; phylum Pseudomonadota; class Alphaproteobacteria; order Hyphomicrobiales; family Methylobacteriaceae; genus Microvirga; species Microvirga sp. P5_D2. The sequence goes on from NZ_JBFUMH010000282.1 coordinate 2,744, forward strand.
GACCTGGACATCCCGGCCGATTACCCGCCCGCGAGCCGGTGACGTGGAAAGACCCCGGCCCGACGGACACACCTCCGCGAGAGAGGTCAGCCCCCCACAACAGTGCCGCGGGCCCGTCCGCCTTGCGTGCGGCAGGAGCATCCGGTTCCCACCGGGGCCGCATTGCTCAGGGTGCAGGTCCGGACAGTGGTCGCACAGTATCCGCCGACCGTTGACGAGATCGGCGTCTGGTACGCCGGATAGGTGGACGCGGCCGCCGCGCCGATGACGCTTCCGGTCACCAGGCCGGCGGCTCCCCAGCCCGGAGCACCATAGTAGCCGCCGGAATACGGATAGCGGCCACCATAATAGCCAGCCGCGCCGACGCCATACCTGCCGTAGCCAGGCCGCGCGCCATAGCGCCCACCATAGTAGCCGGCCCGGCCGACGTCGTATCGGCCATTGCCGGGCCGCACGCCCGCGACACGTCCGGCCGAGACCCCGCGGACCGGCGGACGGACCGTCCGCGCGCCGCCGACGTTGCCGCCGCCACCGATGCGGGCGCCGCCGCCCCGACCGCCCCGCTGGGCCTCGGCATCACCCGGGACCAGAAGAGCGCTCGTCGCAAGAACACCCAGAACCAAGAGAAGCCTGTTCATTGCCATTCTCCGTTTCCGCCGACACATGCACAGCGCGGCCCGAGGCAGGCCGTCATGAGCGGACCAGTGTGATCCCGTTGGCCGAACATGCTTGATCGGTTGGGCCAGGGACTTGCCATTTTTGACAACAAGGCCCGTACGCGGACCCTCCCTGCCCGCGTCACGCGGGGAGGGAGGCCTGGGAAGAGACAGGCGATGCGACCCCGTAGGGCAGAAGCCTTCCCAGGCTGAAACGAATTCGAAGGCGGTTGTCTCAAAAGGAAAAGCCGCTGGCCCAGCCGGTCAAGCAACCCCGGTCAGCAGGTTTATGGTGAGAAGCAGCGCAACTCGGACACCACCAGCCCAGGGAGAAGGCACGATGCGCAATCTACCGCTGAAATTGGCCGTGATAGGCGGCGTTGCCACCTTTCTCGTCGCCCTCCCGGTGTCGATCGACGTGAGCCGGTCAAATGCAGCCGCTCCCGGTCTCGCGAGCACCATCAGTGTCGGACTCAAATGCGACACCGCTCAGGCCGTCGT
>NZ_JBFUMH010000283.1:0-3872 GCF_054049475.1 Microvirga sp. P5_D2
GAGCTGCCGCGACCGGCAATCAGACCGTAGATGAACAGGACAACCACCGCGCCCACGATGGCGCCGATGAAATTCGCCCCGTCATCCGGGCCATACCAGCCGACTGCCCGCCCAAGGTAAGTTGCCACCACGGCGCYGACGATGCCGAGGATGGTGGTGAGGATGAAACCCGACGGCTCGTTGCGGCCGGGCATGATCCACTTGGCGATAAGGCCCGCGACGAAGCCGATGATGATTGTCCAGATAATAGTCATGATAGGTTCCTTGAAGCTGTTGCCTCCACAAGGAACGCGCATCCCCGGCTAAGGTTGCGGTCGGCCGGGAGCGCGGCAACCATTTTTCATCTTCTTGCCTCAGTTGGGGCGGACGCTTCGCCCCAAGCCATCAGCAACGGAGAAGCACATCATGGATTCCGCCCATACCCCGTGGACCTATGAGGCTGTCCAGACTCTCAAGACCCTGGCACGCGAGGGCATGACAGCCTCTGTGATCAGCCTGAAGCTGAAACGCCCCATCGCGGATGTCCGGGCAAAGCTCAGCGATCTCGGGATTACCCCGGCGGCGGATGCTTAGAGCACAAAGGAGAGGCGCGGAAACATAGTTTCAATAAAGCGCCGCGCTTACCGCCAATTCACCTCGAACGTCTCGACGGGCTGTGCGAACCCCTTCAGGCTGCGATGTCCTAGGTGGGTGATCTGAAACCGATCGGACATCAGTCCCGACACGGTCTCGGATACGACGATGCTGTCCGGCTCCGCACTCTGGCAAAGGCGTGCCGCCATCTGCACGGTTGCGCCGAACAGATCATTGCTGTCGGCCACGGGCTCCCCGGCATCGAGCCCGATCCGCACGCGCAGCTTTTCCCGGCTTGCCAGATTGAAAGCGTCGAATGCCTGCTGGATGGACCGGGCGCATTCCACGGCAGCCGCAACCTCATCGAAGGAGGCCATGATCCCATCGCCGGTATGCTTGACCTCGCGCCCGCCCCTATCCTTCAAAGCCCGACGGACGAGCGCATCGTGCGCCCGCACCATCTCCACTGCCCGCACATCCCCCAGGCGAGCCGTCATCGCAGTGGATTCGACGATATCCGTGAACATGATCGTGCGGTGGGCGGGGTCGATCGCTGTCTGAATGTCTGGATGCTTGGGCGTTGGATCGGAGACGCGCCCAAGAAATGCCTCGACAGCCGACAGATCGACCTCGATGACGTCCCTGGCGATATGGCCGTGCGCCTCGTCATGAACGCGCATTGCCGTTTCAATATCCGGAGCGTCGATAAGGCAGAAAGCCGTTCCCCGCGTATCGTCGAACCAATAGGTGAGAAACCGGACCCCGTACTGGCTTTGAAGCTCAAGGTCCTTGCGATGCGCGTCCGCGATATCGGCGGCGGTGATGCCGCTCAGGTCATGGCGATCCAGGAAGATAGGCATCGTGCCCTCCCCGCTCCAAGGATATCCGCCAAGTTTACACGTTTCAGGCGCGGCCGGGGATGGCTTTTTGGGTCACATGGAATTCTTTCCGCCGGTCATGATGGGCCCATGGGCAGAACTCGGCTAACCTTTGTACGCCACGAGCATCGCGCCGATTGCGATCAGCATGACCCCAAGCCAGTTCGGCATCGACAACCGCTCACCGAGGATGCTGACTCCGAACAGGGCGACAAGGACGACGCTCATTTTGTCAACCGGCGCAACCCGCGCAGCATCGCCGAGCTTGAGCGCCCGAAAGTAGCAAATCCAAGAAGCGCCGGTTGCCAGCCCCGACAGGACGAGGAAGACATAGCTGCGGCCCGAGACGGATCCGAGCGGCTGCCATTGCCCGGTCGCGACCAGGATCAGCCCGAGAACGCACAGGATCACGATGGTGCGGATGAAGGTCGCAAAATCCGAGTTGACGTTCTCGATGCCGACCTTCGCGAAGATGGCCGTAAGGGCAGCAAAAGCCGCCGAGAGCAAGGCCCAGAACTGCCAGGACAGGAAAACCGGTTTCATCGCCGTACCTCATGATGGTTGGAAGCGTATGCCGTGCTGATGATGGAAAAACAGGTTAAGGACTAGGTTCAACCTGTCGATTGCCCGTTTCCCACAACTCACTGGCGATAGTCCGGCACTCTTCGAGATTTTCGCTGAATTCGCCCCTCAACGTGAGAAGCGCGATTGCAGCGGTAGCATTGATGATCGCTACGGCACGCTCGTCGCGCACAGTTCCCGCCCAGACACCATATCAATATTCGGGGCTCATCATCCCGACCTAGCGATAAGACTTCGGCTCCGGCATGGCGGGAAGAAAAAGATCATCCGCCTGCCCGGCACGCCATGCGCGATAGATCCATCATCCGCCACGGCTCGCCCGATGAGATCATGACCACGGACACCATGCGCGGTCTACGACATGGACGTGGATATCCGCGACATCGGGGGCGAAAGATCTCGCTCATAACGAGGAAAGCGGCCCTATGGGCCGCTTTTCGGTGATCGTGTTTGGTGTGGCTCAGGCGGCCTGCTGGCCGTCGAGCGCGACCTTGAACTCCGCTTGCGTCTTGGCCCTGATCTCGTCCACCGTCACGCCGTCCGCCAGCTYGATCAGCGTCATGCCCGTGCCGCCCCGCTTGTCGACCGCAAACACGCCCAGATCCGTGATCACCAGATCGACCACGCCCGCGCCGGTCAGCGGCAGCGCGCAGGCCTTGAGCAGCTTCGGGTCCTCCGAGCCGTCCTTGGCCTTGGCCACRTGCTCCATCACCACCACCACSCGCTTGACCCCGGCGACCAGGTCCATGGCCCCGCCCATGCCCTTGACCATCTTGCCCGGGATCATCCAGTTCGCCAGATCGCCGTTCTCGGCCACCTGCATCGCGCCCAGGATCGACAGGTCGATGTGCCCGCCGCGGATCATGCCGAACGAGTCGGCGCTCGAGAAATAGCTCGTGGTCGGCAGCTCGGTGATCGTCTGCTTGCCGGCATTGATCAGGTCCGCATCCTCTTCGCCCTCGACCGGGAACGGGCCCATGCCGAGCATGCCGTTCTCCGACTGCAGCTGCACCCGCATGCCTTTCGGGATGTAGTTCGACACCAGCGTCGGGATGCCGATGCCGAGATTGACATAAAAGCCGTCGCGCAGCTCCTGGGCGGCGCGCGCCGCCATCTGTTCACGGGTCCACGGCATCAGACGGTCTCCTCGCGCTTGCGCGTCGTGCGTTGTTCGATGTGCTTGACCGGGGCGGGCACGTGCACCATGCGCTTGACGAAGATGCCGGGCGTGTGGATGCAGTCCGGGTCGATCGTGCCGGCTTCCACCAGATGCTCGACCTCGGCGATGGTCAGGCGCGAGGCGGTGGCCATCATCGGATTGAAGTTGCGTGCGGTCTTGCGGTAGACGAGGTTGCCCTCGGTATCGCCCTTCCAGGCATGGACGATGGCAATGTCGGCGAACAGCCCCGTTTCCATGACGTAAGCCTCGCCGTTGAACGTACGCACTTCCTTGCCCTCGGCGATGAGCGTGCCGACGCCGGTCTTGGTGTAGAAGGCCGGGATGCCCGCGCCGCCGGCGCGGATGCGCTCGGCGAGCGTGCCTTGCGGGTTGAACTCGAGCTCGAGCTCGCCGGAGAGATATTGCTGGGCAAACAGCTTGTTCTCGCCGACGTAGGAACTGATCATCTTTTTGATCTGGCGGGTCTCGAGCAGGCGGCCGAGCCCGATGCCGTCGACGCCGGCATTGTTGGAGATGAAGGTGAGCTCCCGGGCGCCCGAATCGCGAATGGCCTCGATCAGGGTCTCGGGAATGCCGCACAGGCCGAAGCCCCCGGCCATGATCGTCATGCCGTCCTTCACCGCACCCGACAACGCCGCACCCGCGTCGCTGAAAACCTT
>NZ_JBFUMH010000284.1:0-3863 GCF_054049475.1 Microvirga sp. P5_D2
CGCTCGCTACCGCGGCGCCCTGGCTCTCAAGGAGTGGGCGCTCGGCATCGCCCGACGCTCGACGATGAGGAAGGCCCGCGTGGCGCTCGCCCGCCGGTTGGCGATCATCATGCATGCCATGCTCCGGCATGGCACCACGTTCCAGGCCGCCTGAGAGGAGCAGCAGAAGCAGGTCGAGACGAGCTCCCGAGCCGGAGCGTTGCCCAAGGGAGGGTGTGGATGACGACGCCGAATTTGTCGTATGCGGCCTGTGCCAAGAGCCGACTGCGGTTTCAACCAAGTCGCTCCACTCCAGCTGACCCCATCAAGTGCCCTGGAGCACGTAGAGAACGCAGACACCCTTGGAAGCGCACAATTGCTCAGGATAGGAGAGCTGCCCCTTGACCCATTAGAGAACAAAATCGGCACGAGGCAGACCTTAGCCGTACTTCCGCAATCGGGGAGTAAGCGAACCTTCACACGGTCGCGCTTAGGGGCTCAGATTGACCCATAGGAGACATTCAGGACGAGGTGTTGGCAGTTGCACTGGTGCGTTGAAACGCCGAAGCACGTTTCTTTCGCGTCCAGCCCATTATGGTTGAGCATGACACTGCGTTCCCCAGAATAACAAATCTCTCTTCTCGCTTTGCTTTGCCATCCTTTAGAATCGTTACGGATGAAGCTTGGACGGGTTGGATCCAGCAGGGAGGATATCATGCCCTTCAACAAACGATCGCAGCATATTACAAAGGGCGTAGCGCGTTCTCCTAACCGCGCCATGTATTACGCTCTCGGCTATGAGAAGGCCGACTTCGACAAGCCGATGATCGGCATTGCCAACGCTCATTCGACCATCACACCTTGTAATGCCGGCCTTCAGCCGCTGGCAGATGCTGCCATCACCGCGATTAAGGCGGTGGGTGCTAACCCGCAGGTGTTTGGCACTCCGACCATTTCCGATGGCATGTCCATGGGCACCGAGGGCATGAAGTACTCCCTCATCTCGCGCGAGGTGATTGCCGATTGCGTCGAGACCTGTGTGCAGGGCCAATGGATGGACGGGGTTCTCGTCATTGGCGGCTGCGATAAGAACATGCCGGGCGGCATGATCGGCATCGCCCGCGCGAATGTTCCGGCGATCTATGTCTATGGCGGCACCATCAAGCCGGGCCATTGGAAGGGCCAGGATCTATCCATCGTTTCGGCCTTTGAGGCGGTCGGTGCGTTCATGGCCGGGCAGATGAGTGAAGAGGACTTCGACGGCATCGAGCGGCACGCTTGTCCAAGCACCGGGTCGTGCGGCGGCATGTACACCGCCAATACCATGAGCTCGTCCTTCGAGGCACTCGGCATGTCGTTGCTTTACTCCTCCAACATGGCCAATCCGGACCAGGAGAAGATCGACAGCGCAGCTCAATCGGCCCGCGTGCTGGTCGATGCAGTCAAAAAGGACATCAAGCCGCGCGATATCATCACCCGTCAATCCATCGAGAACGCAGTGGCCCTGATCATGGCGACAGGGGGCTCGTCCAATGCCGTCTTGCATTATCTAGCGATTGCGCACGCTGCCGAGGTCGAATGGACGCTTGATGACTTCGAGCGCATGCGCCGCAAGGTGCCCGTCATCTGCGACCTGAAGCCCTCAGGGCAATACATGGCCGTGGATCTGCACCGGGCGGGTGGCGTGCCGCAGGTGCTGAAGGTTCTGCTCAATGCGGGCCTGCTGCATGGCGACTGTCTCACGATCACCGGCCGGACCATTGCGGAGGAACTTGCCAATGTGCCGGATACGCCGCGGGCGGACCAGAATGTCATTTTCCCGATCGGCCAAGCTCTTTACGCAGAGGGCCACCTCGCCATTCTCAAGGGCAACCTCGCCGAGGATGGCGCGGTCGCCAAGATTACCGGCCTCAAGAGCCCGGTCATCAGCGGTCCTGCCCGGGTCTTTGAGGATGAGGAATCGGCGATGGAGGCGATCCTGTCGGACCGGATCAAACCAGGGGACATCCTGGTCCTGCGCTATCTCGGGCCAAAGGGAGGGCCTGGCATGCCGGAAATGTTGGCGCCGACGTCGGCGATCATTGGCCGTGGGCTTGGGGAGAGCGTAGGCCTGATTACAGACGGCCGCTTTTCGGGCGGCACTTGGGGCATGGTGGTCGGACACGTTGCGCCGGAAGCCTACGAAGGCGGCACAATCGCTCTTGTGCAGGAAGGCGATACCATCACGATCGACGCCCACAGACTGCTGCTGCACCTCCATGTCGGTGATCAGGAGCTTGCACACCGCCGTGCGGCGTGGCGTCAGCCTGCCCCCCGTTACACGCGTGGCGTTCTGGCCAAGTTTGCCAAGCTTGCCAAACCGGCCAATGAGGGAGCAGTGACGGGGTAGGAAGCGTCTGTTGGCAAGACGTATAAGGTCCATTGGCGGCACTCCTGAGACTTAAGCGTTTGGTCCGCTTCGGCACTCAAGTGCTGCCGTTTGCTAAGCGTCCGGAACGTGAAATTTTGACCCGAGGCAGACGTTGCGCGGAGGCATCGAAGCTGCTCGCATCATGCTTAGCTTGCCCCTCCCTAACCCACTTTCGCCCCTGGGGATCGTCCGAGATGGATTATTATGCGGCCATCCACTCCTGAGTAGCCGCGATAACTGAGCCGGGCTGTGATTGACTGGTTGCACGAACTACCCGTTGGACTTGGCGCCGCAGTCGTGTGCGGGTGCTTCCTGGTGCCGACCCTCATTGGGTCGGCGTTTCTACAGCCGCTTGTCGGCCAGCTCTTGCGAGGTGAGAAAAACCCGAACACGCTGGTTGGTCTCCTCCTGAACGCCTTTGCTCTCTACTACGGCGTACTCCTGGCTCTGCTGTCGATTGCGGTCTTCGACAATTACGACAAGGCCAGAGATGCCATCGGTCAGGAAGCCTCCAGCATCGTAGCGTTGTACCGTAATGTCAGCGGCTATCCGGAGCCGGCCCGCACCTCGCTCATGGGGCTTCTCCGCCAATATCTAGATGAGGAGACGGGGCCCGGCTGGAAGGAACAGCATCGCAACAAAGCCTCAACCCAAGGCATGACCCTGGTGGACGACCTTGATCGGCAACTATTGAGCTTCAAGCCAGATCGTGAGGCCGGCGAGGATGTGATGCATCGGGAAACCCTGCGGACGCTCAGCGACTTCGTGGAACGCCGTCGCCTTCGCATTCAGGCAGCCGAGACGAGCATTCCTCCAGTGATTTGGTATGTCGTCCTCATTGGGGCGGTTCTGAACGTCTTTGTTCTGTGGCTTTTTGACTTGAAGCGCACAAGCCATTTCGTCTTGGGGGGCGTGCTGACGATCTTCATCGGGCTTGTTGTTTACATGGTAGCTATCCTCGATCAGCCGTTTCGAGGGGCGCACGGCCTGAAGCCTGACGACCTTATTTTGGCACGCCGACAGATGGACCCACGCTAGGGAGCGATCTCAGGTTGGGGTCGAGGTGCGCTTGAGCCCTCAGCATCGTCTCTGGAGGCAAACGGTTCACCCCTCTCGCGCTTGAAACCTTGCGGTGCCAATGACAGCTCATGGCACTTCTCGGAAGTAATACGTTCGTCCGCTCGTCGGGCCTAAGCGGATGTTCGTGAGGGCAGGGGAACATCGCTTCATGACCCAGGCTGTGTCAAAACGCGGTTGGTGGTAGGATTGCCCGCTCTGTTTGGAGGATCCGATGAGGCGCTTTGTTGAAGGCGTGGATCGCAGCCAGACCACCCTATTTCCCGAAAGCCTGGAGGACTGGGTCAGCGACGATAACCCGGTGCGCGTCATCGACGCCTTTGTCGACGCACTCGAGTTGAGAGCTCTGGGCTTTGAAGGCATTGTGCCCGAAGCAACCGGACGCCCGTCGTATCAT
>NZ_JBFUMH010000285.1:0-3811 GCF_054049475.1 Microvirga sp. P5_D2
GTGGTGCTCGGTTCGCGCTTCTGCTCGATAGTGGTCGTGCTGCCGAGAATGCCTTCTTCCTTCTTGATCGTCGTCGTCGTGTCCTGCGCGAAAGCAGCCGTGCTGAGAACGGTGGCGGCCAGAACGAAAACCAGTTTCTTCATCACTAACTCCCTGAAAAGCCTTTGCGCTGAGAACGCTTTCCTCACGAGAGGGTTCCTGCGAGGCTTGAGTTTCAGGAAAGGTCTAGCTTGTGCGAAGCGCTTGCCAAGCTGCCGCGAATTCGCGGGCATTGCGACCGATCTCCTCCACTGACATGGCGGGCGTGAAGAGGGCCGAGCCGAGGCCGAAGCCGTTGGCGCCAGCATCGAGATAGGGCTTCATGTTGTCGGGCTTGATGCCGCCGACGGGGAGCACTATAGCATCCTTCGGCAGAACTGCGCGCCATGCTTTCACGACGGCGGGCGGCGTGGCTTCGGCGGGGAAGATCTTGATGGCGTCCGCGCCTGCCTTCAGGGCGGCGAATGCCTCCGTCGGCGTGGCGACGCCTGGAGTGCAGATCAGGCGCAAATCCTTGGCGCGCTTGATGACCTCGATATCCGCGTGAGGCATGACGATGAGCTTGCCGCCCACATCGTGCACGCCGTTCACGAGGTCGGGCTCCAGCACCGTGCCTGCGCCGATGAGCACATCGTCCGGCATGGTCTTGGCCAGAATCTCGATGCTGCGGAACGGTTCCGGCGAGTTCAGAGGAACCTCGATGATGCGAAAGCCGGCCCCCACGAGGGCATGGCCGACGGCCTCTGCATTCTCAGGCTTCAGGCCCCTCAGGATCGCGATGAGGGGAAGATTGGTCATGTAGTTCCGCAGCACGTCAGCACCCTTGCGCAATGGCATTCGAGTCGGGAGCTTAACGCGAAAACCGCTGGAACTTTCCAGCGATTTTCGGTTGTCGGGATTAATTCACATGGCGGGCGGGAGCGCTCAGCTTCTCGTGGGCCAGTTGCACCAGCTTCACCCGTTGCAACTTGCCGCTCGTGGTCTTCTGCAGGGTGTGAGGCGGCACGTCGAGCACATGATCGACGGCAATGCTGAGCTTCTGACTCAGGCGGTCCCGGATGGCCTGGCGCATGCCGTCTACCATGTCGGGCAGCTTCTGCGTCRTCTCGAAGAAGATCACGAGATTTTCCGTGCCCTTGTCCGGATCGGAGAAGCCGATGGCGCCGACCGCGCCGGAGCGCACGCCTTCCACCTCGCCGGCCACCTGCTCGATCTCGTATGGCGAGATATTCGCGCCGGCGCGGATGATGAGGTCCTTGATGCGGCCAGTGATGAAGAGGTGGCCGTTATCCATGTAGCCGAGATCGCCCGTCTCCAGCCATCCGTCGCGGATGTTGCTCGGTACCGGCTCCTTGAAATAGCCGTGCACCACGCTCGGCCCACGCATCTGGATCTGGCCTTGCCAGCGGTCAGGGAGCACGTTGCCGTCGCTGTCTACAATCCGCGCCCGATGGCCTTCGAGTGCAGGCCCGACGCAGGCGATGGGCCAGGCATCCGGGTCCGACGCGTCGATGGTCACAGCAATTCCTTGCACGATGAGACGTTGGCGCGAGACCGTATCGAAATGTATAACATCCGCTGGTCGCGTGATCGATGCGGCGACCGTGCATTCGGCGAGGCCATAGGCGGGAGCGAACGCTTCCTTCCTGAACCCGTGCGGCGCGAAGCGGTTGGTGAAATGCGCGATGGTGCGGCTTTGGATGAACTCGGCCGCGTTGATCGCGCAACGAAGCGTCGAGAGATCGAGGCCGCGCGTGCGGTGCTCGGGCGCATGGGTTGCGACGAATTGATAGGCGAAGTTCGGCGCGGAGGTGACGGTGCCCTTGAAGGTGTGAATCGCCCAGAGCCAGCGCGCCGGGTTCATGGTGAACAGGTTCGAAGGCATCAGCACCACGGGCATACCCGCAACAAAGCCCGACATGGTGAGCGCGACGAGGCCCATGTCGTGATAGAGCGGAAGCCAGCTGACGATCACATCCTCATGGTTCCACTCGCGCGCCGAGGCGAGGCCGCGTACGTTGTCGAGCAGGGTGCGGTTGTCGACGAGCAGCGCCTTCGGTTGCGAGGTGGTTCCGGAGGTGAATTGCAGGAAGGCGGCAGCCGTTTCATCCGGCTCCGCGAATGTTGCCTCCATCACCTTCGGGAGAGCGTCGGTGGTGATTGCATCGCAGCCTGAAACCCGCAGAACCTCGCAGCAATCTTCACGCGCCAGGATCAGCCTTGCGCCCGCATAGCGTGCACGAACGGCAAGGCGTTCCGCCCAATCCGCCACCTGCGCGCCGAGGCTGGGAGCCTCGACTACGCAGGGGATGAAGGAGCCGATGAGGCAGGCGAAGAAGGCGGTGAGGAGAACGGGCGAGGTCTCGTAGGCCAGGAGGACGATGTCGCCGCGATTGACGCCATGCGCGGTGAGGCGGCCCGCGAGCATGGTCGCCTCGTCAAGCAGCGCGCCGTTGGAGATTTCCGTGATCGAATTGTGAGCTTCAATCACGCAGAACGCCGTCTTGCCGGGTGCTGCTGCGGCACGCTGCTTCAGCACCTCGACGATGGTCCTCGGTTCCGAAGACAGGGGGACGCCTGCCATGTTGGACAGGTCAAAGGCAAGCTGAGCCTGCCCGAGAGGGAAGGTGTGAGCCTTGTACATTTTAAGATCCGTGATCGTTAGAAGCGGAGCAGGGCGCCTTCGAGAGTGAGGCCCGGGCCGAAGGCCAGCATGACGCCGATATCGCCCGGTTGCGGCTTGTCATTCTCGATCAGGTGTTCGAGCACCAGCAACACGGTTGCGGAGGCGCAATTGCCGTATTCGCTCAGCACATGCCAAGTGGATTCGAGCTGACGATCCGTGATCTTCATCTTCTGCGCCACGAGATCCACGATCTTCGGGCCGCCCGGATGGATCGCCCAATGCTTGATCGCGCTGGGATCGACTTTTGCGAAGCCGCAGAGTTCGTCGATGAATTTCTCGATCAGRCTGGCGATGACGAAGGGCACGTAAGGCGAGAGCGTCATGCGCACGCCGTCATCGAGCACTGACAGGGTCATCATGTCGGAGGTCTCGAAGGATTGCAGCGTGTGCGTCGCGAGGATCTGCGGGCCGTGGCCCGGCTCGCGCATCGCCATCGTGAAGGCGCCGACCGCATCGCCGAACAGGTTGTGCACGATGGCCTGCTCGCGCGTGGCCTCGGGGCGGAAATGCAGGCTGCTGAATTCAGCGCAAAGGCCGATGGTGTATTCATCGGGGCGGGCGATGACGGAATCCATCGCCGTCTTGATGACGTTGAAGGCCGCGAAGCATCCCATATGGCCGATATGGGTGCGGCGGATGCTGGGTTTCAGGCCGAAGCGCTTGGCGAGGAAGTAGTCCGGCGTCGGGCCGTAATAGCCTGTGCTGCTGGCCATCACGATACTGCCCACATCCGTGCGTTCTACGGGACGCAGCAGGTCTTCCACGGCTTCGCCGGCAACCTCGTCGACGATGCCGACATAGGCCTTCATGCGCTCTCCGATGCCGCGCGTTTCCGTGCCGATATCGACGGCAGGGTCCCATGCGAGATGGCGCTTGCGGACGCGGGTGACGGTGCCGAGATCCCGCGCATCGGGAAGCTCCGCATACCATTTGTCGAAGGCGTTATCCCAGAGCGTATCCTGATCGAAGGATTGCTTGGGAACTGCGGAGGAAAGATTCACGAAAGTGGGGAGGGCGGTTGCGCTGCGCAGATGCATCGAACTACTCCGCCGCCATGGGGACGAGCACACGGGCGACGTACATGAC
>NZ_JBFUMH010000286.1:0-3792 GCF_054049475.1 Microvirga sp. P5_D2
GTCCTGGACCGCTGCTGGCAGCCATCCAGTCCTGAGGGGGCATCACTTTAGACCCCAAGCTGATCACGATGGCTCGGACATCAGGGAGACTGACGTCCAGCCTTGTCGAGGAGCCAAACGGCCGCTGGCTCTCGTGCTCCAGCCGATCAGAGGACCACAGAGGTGATCTCACTCGGTCGCTATCTGCGTTTTGACACAGCCTCGGTCAGGTCGTGAAATTCGTTCACTGAGAGGAACGTCCGATTTTCCTGTCCAAAGCGGAAGTTCGCCCCCTGTCCGGAACGTGCCAGCACTGGACATTCCGCGCTGAAGTTAATGCAAGCGCGTTAGGGTTCGATATGCCGACATGGTTGAGGGGTCCATTCGAGGCCGAGCAGTAACGGCTGAAACTCCCAACGCAACTGCTTCCATGCTTCTGAGTAAACAGCGTCTATTGCCAAGCTTAGGATTAGATACATTTCGTGATTGGTTCGCTCCCGTTCATGTCAGGTACGCTACAAGACATGCGATTCCTTGCATTGTGCGGCCACCCCTCAGGGTTGGGTTCTGCTTTGGCACATCGATCACGCTGCAATAGCCGGGTTCACGGCTGAGCCGTCGGCAAAGAGGACAGCATGGCACGCTGGTGGCGACATACCCTTATCGCGATAGCAGGCATTGCGGCTGCCTTCCCCCTCCGCGTCCAACTTGATCTCGGCCACGGATCCTTTCTGCCCATGTTCGACGGGTCCGCCCTCGCCAAAGGCGGCGATGGTGGTGGCAATGGCGGGGGGAACGGTAACGGTGGTGGAAATGGGAATGGCGGCGGCAATGGTGGTGGCAGAGGCGACGGTGGCGGGAACGGCAGTGGCTCGGCTGGCGGTGGTGCAGGACACGGCAACAGCGGAGGCAACAGCAACTCTGATGGTAGCGGACGTAGTGGCGGGAACGGCAACGCCGGCGGCAACGGAAATGGAGGTGGCAAAGGCAACGGCGGCGGGAATAGCGGTGCCGCGGCTGGCGGTGCAGGAAACGGCAACGGCGGGAGCAACGGGAATTCCAATGGAGGTGGTGTCGGCGGCGGTGCTGGCAACGCCGGTGGGAACGGAAACAGCGGTGGCAATGCCGGCGGCGGAGGCAAAGGTGGCGGAGGTGGCAATGTCGGCAATCAGGGGAATGCGGGCGGCAGCGGGAACGGCAACAATAGTGGGAATGGCAACGGCAATGGAGGCGGGAACGGTGGCGGCAATGCGGGCAATGGAGGCAAGGGCGGCGGCAACGGAAACAGTAGTGGGAACAGCAATGGTGCGGCCGGCGGTGGCGCAGGAAATGGCAACGGCGGCGGCAAAGGCAACTCCAACGCTGGCGGTCTGGGCGGCGGCATAGGCGGCGGGAACGGTGCAGGTAACGGGAACGCAGGCGGGCTCGGTCGCGGCAACAGTGCAGGAGCAAGCGTTGGCGGCGGTGCCAGTGCGGGTAAGGGCAACAACAATGCTGCTGGCAACAGCGGCAATGCCAGTTCGAGCAATAGCAGTAAAGCCAATTCCAGCAAGGCCGCGAGCGCAGGTGCAGGCCAAAGCAGCAGCAAGGGCCATGCGAAGACCAGCGCACCGGGTGCTGGTACCGCACTGAGCGGCAAAAGCCAACGAGCGAATGACAAGGCCCAGGCGAGTACCGGCACGGCATCGGCAAGCCGAAGCAAGGCTGCGGTATCTACCCCTCAGTCATCCAGCCGAGCCAAAGCTGCCGCCCCGGTGCAGGCGGCGAAGAGTGCGGCATCGATCAAGGCTCAACCTGCACGGGCAGTGCCTGTCGTCGACGAGATCGATCGCCGCCCCAAGCCGCGCCAATCATCACGCTCCATCGTGGCCTCAGGCTTATCCCCGGCGGACCTGACCCGACTGACCGCTCAGGGCTTCCGGATCGAGACCCGAACGCAGGGCAGCCTCACGGCTCCGGTGGTCAGGCTTCAAGTGCCAAGCGGCGTCTCGGTGGCACAGGCCAGGCAGCGGGTCCGCCTCGTCGGCGCTCGGGCCTCGGTCGACTTCGACCAGTTCTACTATCTCGATGAGAGCGCCCCGGCCTGCACGGGCGCCGAGTGCCAGTCCGCCCCGCTGGCGGACTGGGCCTCCCTGGTGAAGTGGTCAGGTTCGAACGCCTCGCAATGCGGCCCGGCTCCCCTCATTGGTGTGATCGACACCGGCATCCATGTTGAGCATGACGCTCTGAAGGACCAGGCGATCGAGGTCGTGACGCAACCCACCCGCCGCGCCATCGCCTCGTTGCCCGATCACGGCACGGCCGTTGCAGCCCTTCTCGTCGGGCGGCGAGACAGCCCGACCCCCGGCCTGGTGCCGGATGCACGGCTCGTTGCAGTCGACGCCTTTTACCGCGACGGCGGCACCGCCGATCGGACGGACGTGATGTCGCTGGTCAGCGCGATCGAGGCCTTGGCCGAACGCGGGGTGCGGGTGATCAACCTGAGCCTGTCCGGTCCGGCGAATGAGGTTCTCCAGAAGGCCATTGCGGCCGCCCAGGCCAAGGGCATCGTGATCGTTGCCGCCGCGGGCAACAACGGGGCGGGTGCCGAACCGTCCTATCCGGCCGCCTATCCCGGTGTTGTCGCCGTCACGGCCGTCGATCATGAGCTGAACGTGTACCGGCGGGCGACGCGCGGCCCGTATGTTGATCTTGCGGCGCCCGGAGTGAATGTCTGGACGGCCTCTACCCAGGGCACAGGGTCCCTGAAGACAGGCACATCCTATGCGGTGCCGTTTGTGTCCGCTGCCGCAGGTGTCCTGCTGGCCTCGCGTCCTGAGTTGGACATGAAAGGCGTTCAGGTCCGTCTGGAGGAGAGCACCCTCGACCTGGGCCAGCCCGGGCGGGATCCCACGTTCGGCTTCGGTCTGATCCAGATGGCAAGCCTGTGCTCAGGGCCCGCGGAACCTCCCGCAATCACGACCGCTCATGAGCCTCCGCTTGCTGCGCCTCTCGGTCAGCAAGCCGTTGGGAGGCCTTAACCCCTCTCGTCAAGTCACCCGTCGGGAGCAGGCCGCGCGTGGAGGATGACGGCTAAGGATAGCGCGGCGGCGGTGTCGTCTTCTGCGACGAGAGCTGGCCGATCCTCAAGATGAGACTGCGCGTGAGGAAGTGGCTTCAGGGCGAGCTACCGTTGGGCAACCGTCAGCCGTGGGGACCACAGCGGTCGGAAAAGCGGTTCAGCCACAACCCCGCCGATCATGGCAAAGGCCACTAGGATGAGGCCAAGACGGCCATAGAGCACAATGCGATCCTTACGGGTCATGCACCCTCGCAGACGTTGGGTTGGAATCAGGCCAGACGGATCCTTGTTGTCGATTGTGGCGACAATACTGCTCAGGTCTGAGAGGGTGTGTGCGTTTCCCTCGAACGGTGACCCAATCAGAGCATGGTGCAGCGACTTGGAACTTTGGGTCACGCCCCCCTCGATCAGCTTGAATTGATCCATTCATGAGCCAGCGCCCGGAAGGCCTGAAACGGGTCAAGCTCGGTAGTCCCGCAGTTCTGAACGAAGGTCTGCTCATCCCGGCAATGCGGAAATCCGGGTAAGGTCAGCCTGGTGCCAATAGGCGACCTTTCGACGACTTCAACTCCCGAACCTTTCTCAGCACTTTCATCACACACTCCATCGATCGGCCTACCTACCTTTTCTCCGCATCTTCGCAGGTCACACAATCAGGCCATGCCAAGCTATGCCTTCTGTTTCCCGGATTTGCCGCCGCTCCATCGAGCCCCACATCTTTGGGGAGGGAGATGCAATGACCGACAAGAAGG
>NZ_JBFUMH010000287.1:0-3731 GCF_054049475.1 Microvirga sp. P5_D2
CTGGCGCACTACCTCCTCGAAGTCGTTGAAGATGTCCGAGAACGTGCGCTCCCTGATGGAATCCGCAAGCTGCTCCAAGCCATCGGCGGCGCTATCCACGACAGCGCGGATGTTCGGGCGCTCATCGAAGGAATGAGTGGAATCTCTCAAGGAAGTCGCGAAATCGGCGACCGATTGTGCGATGTCGTCCTTGCGGCGGCCGGCATAGTCGGATGCCTGTTCACGAGCGGATTCGATGAAAAAGCGGCCACGCTCCAGAGCTTCTCCGGCCATGTCGCCGACATCGCCGCGCAGGGCATCCCAATCATCGGAACCGGTGTCTTGCTGATTGTTGGTGTTTTGCTGTCCCAAGCCCATGGTCAACCTCTCTTAATCGTGCGGAGGTAACCATTAGAAGCGCGGCAGGTTCCGAATCCCGCCTGTGTCTTTCGCCCTGAATCGACAGAGTTTTTGCCTATTCCATGCTAACGGGTGGATGCCAGCCAATCGACAAAATCGGCGACTTTCCTACGCGCATCGTCATCCTTCAGCCCTACGAAGCTGCGAACAAGACGGTCGCTCTCGGGGCTCGTAAGAAATTCCGCCATGAGGCTGTTGCCGGAAAATCCTCCGGCCCGCAGGCCCGGAATGGCCTCGAAGAAGAAATCGATGCCCACATCGAGAATGCCCGCGATCTGGAGAAGGCGGCTTGCCCCGACGCGGTTGATGCCCTTCTCGTATTTCTGGACCTGCTGGAACGTGAGGCCCAGAGCCTCGGCCAACTTCTCCTGGCTCATGCCCAGCATGAGCCGCCTAGCCCGGACCCGGCTGCCGATATGCCTGTCGATGGGGTTGGGTGACTTCTGCTGCAAGTGCATCTCCTACCGTTACTCAGGCCGCGACGAATATACCGCTTTTAAAACCTATGGTAGTATAGTTACTATATACAGCTGTTAATAGAAAAATCGCCGGGGGCCCTCGTTGGCGGACCATCGCTTCGATTACGCAACGGAAGCATTCGAGTTCATCGAAAGACTGGACGACCTTCCGTCCGTCCAATCGGTCGTCGACGAAATGGCCAAATCCTTCTCCCTGTTCGGGTTTGAGAACTTCATCATCACGGGATTGCCGAACCTCAAGGAGAGGTTCGATCAGGTTGTCATTCTCAAAAAATGGCCCATGGGCTGGTTCGACATCTACATGAGAGAGGACTACGTCCGGGTCGATCCCGTCATTCGCCTTTGCCGCAACAGCGTCCAGCCGTTCGAGTGGTCCGAAGCACTCTACGACCGTGAGAAGGAGCTTCGGGCTGCAGAGGTCATGGATCGCGCTACCGAGTTCAGGATGCGAGATGGCTTCTGCCTTCCGATCCATGGCATCAATGGCTATGAGGCCTGTTTTTCCATGAGCGGGGTCAATCTTGACCTGTCCCCTCGTACGAAACCGGCTCTTCATTTGATGACCATGTATGCCTTTGAGCGGGCTCGCCGGCTGCTTGCGCCCACCTTAAGCCCCGCCTCTGACCTTCTGACGCCTCGGGAGCGGGAAGCCATGATATGGGCGGCAGCCGGGAAATCGGCAGCCGATACTGGGGAAATTCTCGGAATTACGGAGAGAACCGTTACGGCTCATATCGTCAGTGCCTGCCAGAAGCTGGGCGCCGCCAATAAGACACAAGCCGTCGCGCGGGCTATTCAGTACAAGATTATAAACCTATAAGCTCCGACCTGTAATTTCCTACAATACCACTTCGTATCGAGGTGAGAGACAAGTGCTGCCACTCAACAGAGGGGGTGGCCATCAATGACCTGTATTCATGTCATTACCAACGATAACAAAGCGCTTTATCGAGACAGCATCGAACAATACTATCGCCTTCGTCATCAAGTCTTCGTCGAGGAACGTGGCTGGACAGATCTGACACGCTCTGACGGGGTCGAAATCGACGCCTACGACAACGAACACGCGATCTACCTGCTCGCCATCGACAAGGACCGTGTCGTGGGTGGGCAGCGCCTCTATCCGACGCTGCTTCCGCACATGATCAGCGATGTGTTTCCACACATGGCCGCGCGGGGAATTCCTCAGGCTTTCGACGTTTTCGAATGGACGCGCTATTTCGTAGTCAAGGAACGGCGAACCGGAAGGACGGATTGCAGGCTTCTCGCCAGCATCCAGGAGTTCTGCCTACAAGAAGGTATTACGGAAGTGACCGCCGTAGTGGAAATGTGGTGGCTTCCGCGCTGGCAACAGGCAGGTTTCAAGGTACGTCCTCTTGGCTTGCCGCAGATGATCGAAGGGCAGCCATGCGTTGCGGTGGCCATTCAGATCTCACAGGAAAGCTTGAACCAAGTGCGCGCACTCGCTGGGCTTCGCGGCCCTTCCCTAGTGCGCGAAGGCAAGCTGTCACCCATTCTGGATCGGGTGCCGCATGTCGCTGCCTAAGGAGAAACTTCCTCTCGCATCCTTCGTGCAGGAAGAGATGATCGAGAATCTCAGCGAGAACCTGTCGCAATTGCTCGGAACGCTGCCATCCGTCGCACGGCTTCGACTTCTCGCCTTCATGCACCTCGTCGAGAACCCGGATACGATGAGGGCCACGCTTGACATCGAACCCTCCGGCTCGCTGCGCCTGACGCTCGACACCCTAGTGGCGCCGGGTCGGACGCATCAACATTGATAGACAAAGGCGAAGCCCCGCCAATCGTGGCGGGGCTTCGGATCAAACATTCGATCAGGCGGCCTTGGTGTTGACGCGGGCTTCGGCGAGCTTGGTGAGCAGAAGATCGGTCTTCTTCTCCTCCTCCAGGTTCTGCTCGATGAGCTTCGCGGCATCGCGCAGGCCGAGCTGTTCTGCCCAGGTCCTCAGCGAGCCGTAGCGGGTGATCTCATAATGCTCGACGGCCTGCGCAGCAGCCAGGATGCCGGCATCGAGAGCCACGCTTTCGGCGAAGTCTTCCATGACTTCCTTGCCTTCTTCGATGATGCCGTTGATGGCCTCGCACTGGACGCCGCGCGCGGGCTTGCCAAGCATCTTGAACACCTGCTCAAGGCGCTCGATCTGGCCTTCCGTTTCCTCGCGATGCTTTTCGAAAGCCAGGCGCAGCTCTTCCGATTCCGCGGCCTTGGCCATCTTCGGCAGAGACTTCAGGATCTGCTTCTCCGCGTAGAACACGTCCTTCAGGGTATGAAGGAAAAGATCGTCCAGGGTTTTCTCTTTCGCTGCCATGTCATAACTCCTCGGCTTGGGAGTTGACTCAACGATGGTCAAGGTTCGCAGTTCCGTCGAATTCGACTCTTCCCACAATCGAGCGGAACAACACCCTTCCACGTCGCGTTCGGCCTGCGCATTCCCCTGCTTAGTTTAAGGGGATCGGGCGCGGCGGAGCTACCGTCGTAGGAGATGATTAATGAGTGAAGAACAGAACCTGAGCACCGTCGAACGCGGTGCCTACATGGTGGCGGGACTTGGCCTTGCCGCAGCTGCGGCGAAGCCGCGACCCAATGCGCTGCTGAACGTGCTCGCGTTGCTAGGAGGCTCATACCTCGCTTGGCGCGGCTACGTGGGCAATTGCCCGGTCAAAGCGGCCTTGACCGGCTCCCATGACGAAGCCGGCCAATTGAGCCATCATCGTTGATAAGGCGCGGGCCGCGCTTTTCCTGCGGCCCGCGTGCCATTTATCCCGCAATCAGTATGTCGTCGTGGAGCTGCCGCGACCGGCAATCAGACCGTAGATGAACAGGACAACCAC
>NZ_JBFUMH010000288.1:0-3725 GCF_054049475.1 Microvirga sp. P5_D2
GTCAGGTCAAAGCCGGATTTCGGGAGAACGCGGGAAGCGCGACGCTTCTTGAAAGGATGGCAGTTGCCGGGAGAAGCATCGGCTTATTGATATGTTCTTGCTGTGTGCTTGACTTTGGTCCTAACCTTGGCTCTAGCTGGGTTGTCCCGGCCCACCTTGGGGAGCGCTCGCGAGGCGTCGTGAGTGTGGGGTTGGGAACGGTGACGTGCTGGAGGTGACGCAGCCTCGTGCGACGGGAGGCCCAGGCGAGAGGCTGGGCTCAGTTCTGGTCCAAGGCCGCCCGTAACTTCAGACGGTGTCCGCCTCGGGCAGTCCATGGGCCGGTCGCGTCTGTCCGCCTAAAAAAGCCGTGCGCGAGGGGCCGTCTGGCTCTTCCCTCACTCCACCATCGAGCCGGACCGCTCCTCGCGCCCCCTCGATTTCCCACCCTCGGGCCGCATCGGCCGCGAGGCTACGCCCGCATGTTCTTTTAGGACCGGGCCCTTCAGCGAAAGCGTCCCCACAGCACGGTGGCGAGCGGCATGACGTGATTGCGTCTGAGCGCGATGATCAGCACGCCGCACAGGGCAAGCCCCGTCCCGAGCGCCATCCTTGTGTCGAAGTGATCGTCTGTCACAACGAGGCCCATCGCCACCGTCAGCAGCGGGACCATGATCAACAGAGGGGCGATCAGGTTGGCCGGGTACCTGCCGATGAGGCTGTAATAGGCCGTGTGAGCGCCCAGGGACACGACAAGGGCGGAAAACAGCAGAGCCGCCACGAACGGCCATCCGGCCTCCATGGACCGCGTAACCTGGCCGGTCTCGAGACCCGTCGTCAGGAGAACGAGAGGCACCACGGAGGCCAGCCCGATCCAGGCCTGGAACTGCAGGGGCTGGACGCCCTTGATCTGCTTCATCATCACGGCGGCGAGAGAGCCGGCGGCAGCCCCCAGCAAAATCAGAATGAGGCCGCCCGACAGGGGAAACCCGCTCGACGGATCCCACATGACGAGCATGCCGCCAATGAAGGTAAGCGCGATGCCGAGCCCTCGCCTCCAGTGGATTTTCTCACCGAGCATGGCGACGGAAAGCAGCGTCGTGATCGGCAGCCCGAGCTGGCCCACAACCGCAGCACTGGAAGGGCTCGCGGTCTTGATGCCGAGGAAGAACAGGGCAAAGCCGCCGCCGCCCATGAGAAACGCGACTACCAGTATCCGCCATGTGGGCCTCGGTGCAGGCAGCAGCCACGGCAGGGTCGCAAGGCCCACGATGCCGAAGCGGATCGCCGCGTAGAACAGCGGCGGGATCTCCATGCCTGAAACGACGAGCTTGCTGACGACCGTATGCGCGGCCCAGACGAAGCAGACGAAGAACATCAGGAGGAAATCACGGAAGGTCATGATGTGTAATAACGCAACCCGCTGTCGCGTCGCAAATGTCGAGAACGTGGAGCTGGTATGCTGTTGCCATGGGAGCAGCGCCAAGGCTCCGACTCCATAAGCGCCGACGTCTAGGCCCGGTTCCTCGCCGCGCGGGCCTGTGATATTGAAACATTCAACCGCTCCCGCCATGGCATTTGCCCTTACCGAGAACCGCACGATGTCCCTTCCCGCCGGCGTGACCAGCCGCCCCGCCCTCGCCTTCAATACGGATGCGCTTGCCGAGATCATGACCGCGTGCTTCGAGGGCTATGTGATTCCCCAATCGGTCACGGGCGAGGCATTCAATGCCCGCTTCCGGCGCGAGAATCTCGATCTTCAGGCGAGCCGCGTGTTCATGGAAGGCGAGCGCGCCGTGGCGCTCGTTCTCGTGGTGCGCCGGGGCTGGACAGCGCGGATCGGGGCCATGGGCATCGTCAGTGATTTCCGGGCCAAGGGCCTCGGGCGCGCGGCCTTAAGTTCCGTGATGGACGACCTGCGGGGGCTCGGCGACCGCCGCCTCATGCTGGAGGTCATCGACTCGAACGAGCCCGCTATCCGGCTTTACGAAAGCGTCGGCTTCAAGACCCGGCGCAACCTCGTCGGCTATCGCCGCCCGGCAGGCTCCGTAAACCCGGCAGACGTGGCCGATCTCGTCGAGGTCGATCCTCTGATCGTCGCCCGCGTGGTGGCAGCGGAAGGCGCGCCCGACCTGCCCTGGTTCAATGCGCCCGAGACGCTTGCAGCCTGCGCCGCCCCGGCGCGCGGCTTCTCGCTTGGCAATGAAGCCTTCGCCATCGTCGAGCCGACGCCCCAGCCCAACCTGTTGAGCCTGCGCACCCTCGTGGTGGCCCGCCAAGCGCGCGGGCGCGGCCTGGGACGGCGGATGATCGCATCGCTGGCGGCAGCCCATCCGGGGCAGGATCTGGTGATCTCCGCCAACTTCCCGGAGGAGCTCGTGCCGGGTTTCATCGCCCGCATGGGTTTCACGCGCACGCCCATCGGCCAGTTTGAGATGGATCTCGATCTCACGGTGTAATCCTTGCTCCGCACCGATTTCTTGACATCAGGCCCAGGAAGGCGGAGCCTCGATTGCGCGGCAGACGCATTGTCTGACCGCCCGCGTTTGCGTCCGCCACATCACCCACTCGGGAGGTCGTGATGCAGTCGTCCAAGCTCCAAGCCGCAGCCTGCGGCGCAACTCTTCTGTTTGCCCTCGCACCCGCCTTCGCCCAACAGCCGCACCAGAACGCCATGGTCAATCCAGGCGACATCACCTGGAAGGACGGCCCTCCTTCCTTGCCGAAGGGATCGCAGATGTCGGTTCTCTACGGTGACCCGACGAAGGACGGCATCTTCGTGATGCGCCTGAAATTCCCGGCGAACTACAAGATCCCGCCGCATACCCATTCGGTCGATGAAATAGTCACCGTCGTCAGCGGCGAATTCAATCTCGGCATGGGCCCGAAATTCGATGCTGGAAAGATGAAAGCCATCAAGGCGGGCGGCGTCATCGCCATGCCGCCGAACATGCAGCATTTCGCGCAAGTCGGGCAGGAGACCGTCGTGCAGTTGAGCACGCGAGGCCCCTGGAGCATCGCATACGTGAACCCAGCGGACGACCCGCGCAAGTCTCAATAGACGAAGCGCAGCGCTTCCGATGCACCGGCCTGCCGGGCGGCACTTGTCGTGCCGCCCGATGACGTTTGTCCGCGGATATCATCCACGCTCGTAGGCGAAAACGCCCTGCTCCCGGATCTGGGATGCCGCATGAAGCATCGCCGCGTCGGCGGTGCGTGCTAGCGCGCTGCCCAAGCTGATGCGAGCAACGCCGATGCTGGCGAGGTCCGAGGCCGAGATGGACGGTGCGCTCAATCCCATCAGTACGTTCACGGGCTTACTCACAGCCTCGCAAACCGCGCGTATGGAGCGAAGGTCCGGCAGGCCTGGTGCATAGAGCACGTCCGCTCCGGCATCGGCAAAGGCCCGCAGCCGCGCTATCGTATCGTCGAGATCCGGGCGCCCAAGCAGGAAGTTTTCCGCACGCGCGGTGAGCACGAAACCGCTGCCGCGAGCCTCCTCGGCTGCGGCCCGCACACGCTCGACGGCAAGATCGAACGGGTAGATCGGATCGTCCGGGTTGCCGGTAGCGTCCTCGATGGAGCCGCCCGCGAGGCCGATGTCGATGGCGGCGCGGATCGTCTCGGCGCAACCCGCCGGATCGTCCGCGAAACAATTCTCGAGATCCGCCGACACGGGCAGGTGTGTCGACCGCGCGATCTGGTCGGCGTTGGCGAGGATCGCCTCCCGGCCAGCCTGCCCATCC
>NZ_JBFUMH010000289.1:0-3616 GCF_054049475.1 Microvirga sp. P5_D2
TGCTCGCCTACAACCTGAAGCGGGTTCTGGCGATCCTTGGTCCTGGACCGCTGCTGGCAGCCATCCAGTCCTGAGGGGGCATCACTTTAGACCCCAAGCTGATCACGATGGCTCGGACATCAGGGAGACTGACGTCCAGCCTTGTCGAGGAGCCAAACGGCCGCTGGCTCTCGTGCTCCAGCCGATCAGAGGACCACAGAGGTGATCTCACTCGGTCGCTATCTGCGTTTTGACACAGCCTCGGTCARGTGCTGACCTGGCGATCCTGAGCGGGACCCAAGGGCGGGTCAACAAGGCCGCGGCTGTCTCGCACCGGCCGTCCATCACGTCGGTGTCCGTGAGCTTTGCCCAGCAGCGCGGGAATTGCCCATCATTGTGACAGTGCCTCTCCAGGACCATTGCAGCCTCTCCCTTGATCGCTGCCGGCTTCGATGTATCGCCAACGCGAAGCCAGCTACACAATCATTGTGACGGAGGCGGTGGGTTGTTCAAGCTGGACTGAGGTCCGAGGTTGGAGGGGACTTAGGTCTGACGTGCATGAGCTCAGAAAGGATCGAGGGGGTGAACTGAAAGTCCAGAACTGGCACGAGGCAGACGAAAGCTTGAAGGCAGCAATCCTCATCGAACCGGACGTTCCGAAAACGCAGGGAATCTCGGTTCCTGACCCAATCCAGACTTACCACTGCGAGGCTTACATTACCTGTTGGCCTTACCGTTACAGGCGGCCGTCACGCGACCATGGGTTTAGTCAGCGCCCCACTCGCGCCAGTGTGTGGGCGGGTGTATAATCTGTGGTTAGGCGTGGAAAATCCGGGAGGACTTCATGCAGATGCTGACCCGCCGTGCCGTGCTGGCAGGCCTGCTGGCGCCGCTGGCACCCAAGTCTTCATGGGCGCAGGCTACCCAAATCCGGGTGATTTGCTCCGGTGGCTTTACGGCTGCCTACAACATCCTGGCTCCTCGCTTTGAGCAGATGACAGGCAAGGACGTCGTCAGCGCCTACGGGGCGTCGATGGGCAACGCGCCCGACGCCATCCCGCAACGGCTGGCCCGCGGTGAACCGACTGACATCATCATTCTCGCACGTTCGGCACTCGACGAATTCGCGGCTCGCGGGGTGGTCCGGCCGGACAGCCGCGTCGACTTGGCGGAGTCCCGCATCGGGGTGGTGGCCCGTGCCGGTAGGCCCAAGCCCGACATCGCGACGGTCGACGCCCTGCGCCAGACCCTTCTAGCCGCACCGTCAATCGCCTATTCCGCCAGTGCGAGCGGTGTCTACATCTCGACTGAACTCTATAAACGTCTCGGCATCGAGGCGGAGGTGGCGCCGAAGAGCCGCCGCATCCTAAGCGAGCGTGTGGCGGCGGTGGTCGCGCGCGGCGAGGCGGAGATCGGCTTCCAGCAGATCAGCGAGATCCTCGGCGTGCCCGGATCCGAGTTGGTGGGTCCGCTTCCTCCAGAGGTGCAGCAGGTCACTGTGTTCTCGGCCGGAGTGCTGACGAACGCCCGGCAGCCGGATGCGGCAGCGGAGCTGATTGGCTTCCTGTCATCGTCGGATGTTGCTGAAACGGTCAAGTCGACGGGGTTGGATCCGGTCCCGCGTCGCGGATGAGCTATGCGGACCGGGCCAACCGCGGATCGGTATTCCTTACCATCGGGCGAAACCTTCGGATACAGCTTAGGGGCGGGGAGCCGCTGTCGACGAACGTAAAGACACCTCCATCACCTTGATCTGCTAGTCCGCCACACGGAACATCGTCGGCCTGCTGTCCGGAAGGTCCGCAATTGGCACTCCCGAGACGTAAGAGCTTGTCCCGCTTTGGTGGCTGAGAGCTGACGCTCGTTTGTTACCGCAACGTGAAAGTTTGACCCAACTCGGACATTCGAACACTCTCATTTAGAAGATCGAGCCTGGCACCACAGCTCTAAGCCCGAGCACTCCTCGTAAAACCGCTTCTCGGTGCTTCACTATTTCAGAAGTAATACCCTCCAAACAGGGATCCACCTACAAGCGCGAGCATCAGAAAAAAGCTGATGAGCAAAAACATCGCAAGGATCACGAAGCGCATCAGGCAGCCGCCCAGCGCCGCCCCAACCGGTGGGGCTTCTGGAGCGGTGTAGGTTGCTCCTCGGGACATGCGGCCGGCGCGCGAAGCAGCCCTGAGGATCTCCAGCATTCTTGCCGTACGGATATCGCGTACCGAAGCGCTCTCATCGCTTGCACCTAGATCCGGATCGGGAGATCTCTCCCGTTCTCTGCGGCCCCACGGATCGGCGCTGGTTCTGGGAGGCAATGGTGGAGGATCGGCGCGCGGGGGTGCAGTGGACGTGATCGTCCGTGGACGAGGCGGAGCGGCAGGTGCAACGGGCCTTGTCCCCGGACGGACCGGATCACCGAATCTTGCACCACAGTGCGGACATACAGAGGCATCGAGCCATCGACCGGGCTTGTGGCTCGTGCAGTAGTAGCGGACCTGCGCCTCGTGACAGGCTTCGCATTCACCAGGAGTCGTCTTTGAGGTGCCGCAGTTCGGGCAACGCAGGATTACGCCGGTCATCGATGAGGTTCCTGGATGGTTTCACTCTCGGGGCTGCCGGAGGCGAGCTCCGGATAGACCTCGCGGATCATGTCCGCAGGAATGTGCAGCCGGTACACCCGGGGGAGCGTTCCTTCGACAAACTGCGCTATGGTGGGAACGCGCTCGTAAGGGCCGAAGCTCTCACGGCTCAATCGGCGGGAGAGGGCTACGGTCGTCAGCACCGGATGAGCCCGATACGCCGGATAGGCAGCGTATCTCTCTTCCACATGATCGTGGCCGCGCACCATGCGCGTGATGGGACGTCCCAAACGGGTGCTCAGGCCGCAGAAAGCAGCGAAGTCCTCGTGCCCGAACTGGCTCCCCCGCGAAAAGCGGTTCGGGAGCTTCTTGCGGGCTTTCGGATGCGCCCTGGTCCACACGAAATCCGACAAGCACATCGGATCGTTCCAATCTCCTGTTTCGGCAAGACGCGCGTGCAGATCGACCAACGGGAATCCGCCATGGGCTACAAGAAGTCCATCCGGAAAGAAGAGCGCACGGGGAGCACGGGCGAACAGACGCACGGCCACCTTACCGGCCCGCTCGATCCATTCATGCGCGAGATTGGCGTTCAGGAAATCCGCGAAGTCCGACGGCGTCACGCTCGACGCAAACCGTACGCCATCATAGGAGAGCGCCTCGTCGTGGTTGCCCGCTATGAGGCACACACAATCCGGTGCGTCGACGATCAATTCGAACACGCGGAGAAGGACTTCGAGCCCGAAACCTTCATCATCGAAAAGATCACCGAGAAACACGATCCGGAGCTGCCCCCCATCCGGCGGCAGCGCTGGATCGCGCATCGCCGCCAGTGCGGCCTCGAGTGCTAGGAGATCGCCGTGCAAATCACCGATGATCCACAACCGACTCTCGGTATTCAAGTCGGAGACCTGGATCACCTTGTCGGCGGGATCGGTGCGGTGTTTGTCGAACAACATGCCGGGTCCGTCGGCTTTGTCGAGAAGCACCTCCATCCGCTCTACCGTCGCTCGCATGTTGGAGCGGATGGAGGACGGATTGGCGGCATTGCGGATAGC
>NZ_JBFUMH010000290.1:0-3590 GCF_054049475.1 Microvirga sp. P5_D2
AGCGAGCGGCAAACTCGCATTCGAGCTGGACCGGCTGGATCTGATCGACGAGTACAAGCTCCTCGTTCATCCCAGGATCGCCGGCCACGGCCCGACCCTGTACCAGGGCGGGCTGCCCAGTACGCGACGGCTCGAGCTGATCTCGGCGAAGCCGCTCCGCAATGGCGTGGTCGCCATGCACTACCGGCATGGGCGTTGACTCAGAGCAGCTTCATCGCGCTCAGGTCGGAGGACCACCGGAGTGCAATCCCTTGTCTCCGGCTCGGCTAAGTCGGGCTCACGCGCTGCTGAGGTGCTCCCCCACAAGCTGGCGTTTCGAAGATCCGCTTCCGGTCAGACAGCGAAATCCCTGGCGCTCTAAGAAGGTCGGCTGACGTCCCGAGCCTGTGTGAAAACGCTGACGAGCCACTCCTCGAAGAAACTTTATGTCTCTTGAGCCTTATTAGGCCGCGAAATTCCCGGTGCAGACGCCAGAACTTGTACAAATATTTCACGCTAGTCGGCCCGGTTCGCGTTTTCACACAGGCTCGTCCCTTGAGCTGACCAAGTGCTTTCTTCCGAGGAGTGCCAGAACCCAACCTAGCCACCCGGGCAGTACCCAGGAAAGGTGTTTAACAGCAGGATGGACGGCAATCATCAGGGAGCCGCATCATGTCCACCCCGTCACCCAACCCCTCTTCGCTCGACGCCATCTCAGATCGCGTGGCTAACCTTTGCGATGGAATCGCGGCGAGGCTTGTCGTGATCCGCGGCCCTCGACGCAGATCCTCGACAGGCATCATCTGGCGCCCCGGACTGGTCCTCACAGCAGAAGAAGCGCTGGAAGCAGACGAAGACATTCTAATCAGCCGCCCCGATGGAACCCAAGTCGCTGCAAGTCTCGTGGGTCGTGATCCAAGCACAGATATTGCCCTTCTGCGGACCGAGGAGCAGCCTATCGCCGATGCTCCTTTCGCAGACACATCCGGGCTCCGCGCCGGACATTTTGTGCTTGCGGCGGGTCGTCAAGCTGAGGGGTTGTGCGCCGCCCTTGGCATCGTGGCTCTCGCAGGTGGCCCCTGGAGAAGCTTGCGCGGCGGCCATATCGACCGCAGGCTCTATCTGGATATCAAGCTCGACGCTCGGTCGGAAGGGGGAGCCGCTCTCGACATCGATGGAAAGATCCTCGGAATGACAGTGCTCGGTCCCCGAGGACGCGTTCTTGTCATCCCGTCCGAGACGATCGAACGCGTGGCACAGCAATTGCTCGCCCATGGCCGGATCGCTCGCGGCTATCTGGGGCTCGGCTTCCAGCCTGTGCGGATCGATCAAACCGTTGCCGATGCGGCAGGGCTTGCAGAACCTAGGGGGCTCATCGTCATCAGTGTGGATCCCAACGGCCCCGGGCAGAGATCCGAGATCAAGCAAGGCGATATTCTCATCCGCTGGGATGCCAATCCCCTGTACTCGGTCCGTGGCGTCTATACGCTCCTTGGGCCTGAGAGCGTTGGTCGGTCCATCACGCTTGGGATGCTGAGAGCGGGGAAACAAATATCTGTGACTGTCGAGATCGCGGAGCGTCTCGAACCTCAAGAGTGAAGCAGTGCGGCGCATCACGCTCCAAATCGATGATCCAGACCTGCTCGATCTCATCAACACGATGTTGGCCAGCGAGCAGGACAGGATAGCTCTGGACTCCAGAGAGCCCGATGTGGTGATCGCCGATCACTTGGTTGTTTGCGAAGGGGTGCCGATCATTGTTCTTGAAGACACCGCGAACCCGCTTGAGACCCTGAAGGCCGGAGCCAGCGGAGTGCTGCCCCTTAATCCCACCCTCTCGGATCTGCTGCTAGCCATCGATGCTGTAGCCCACGGCTTTGCGATCTTGCCGCGCGATGTCCAATGGCCGGAGAGCCCGCGAGATCACACCTCGGACAAACCCTTTCCCGCCCAGCAGGATCCCATGCTCACGGCCCGGGAACTTGAGGTCCTGCGGTTGCTGGCAGAGGGGACCTCCAACAAGCTGATCGCCCGAAAGCTCGGGATCTCCTTCCATACCGCTAAGTTCCATGTGGCTTCCATCGCGGCAAAGCTCGACGCTACAGGCAGAACGGACGCGGTCGCGCAGGCCGTGCGCCTCGGGCTCATCCTGTTGTGACTAGCGGTAGAGGTTAGGTTCTTGGATCAAGACCTCGCCATTACCATATAACTTAAAACGTTATAATCGTCAGAGTTTCTCATGCTTGATCGCACCCCGACCTTTCTTCTTCATGCCAACAACCCGCCTTCAGAGCCGCAGCCCTCACCTGCTCCCGACGAGGTTCTGCTCGACGCCTATTCGCATTCAGTCACGAGCGTCGTGGACCGCATCGGCCCTGCCGTGGTCCGGGTGGAACCTCAAGTCTCGGGCCGTATGGCCGGAATGGGCTCCGGCGTGATCATTTCGCCGGACGGTCTCCTGCTCACCAACAGCCATGTCATGCAAGGCGCGCGGGACGCGAAGCTGACTGGTTCCGACGGGCGTCAATTTCGAGCACGATTGATCGGCGATGACGCCGATACGGATCTTGCTCTGTTGCGGGCCGACGCCAATGGGCTCCCGTTTGCGACCCTCGGCAATTCCAAACGTTTGAAGCGCGGACAAATCGCCATTGCCATCGGCAATCCGCTCGGGTTCGAGTCAACAGTCACCGCCGGAGTGGTTTCGGCCCTCGGGCGCAGCCTGCGTGCAAAATCGGGGCGGCTGATCGATGACGTGATCCAGACCGACGCGGCCCTGAACCCGGGCAACTCCGGCGGACCGCTCGTCGCGACGTCCGGGGAGGTCATCGGCATCAACACGGCCATGATCATGGGTGCACAGGGCATCTGCTTTGCGGTGGCCAGCAATACGGCGAGCTTTGTCGTGACGGAACTGATCCGTCATGGACGCGTCCGGCGGGCTTCGATCGGCGTTGCGGGACAGACGGTGCCGCTTCCGCGGCGTGTCGCTTATGCGGTCGGACTGTCTCTCAGCTCAGGAGTTGTTGTCGCGGCCGTCGAGCCCGATAGTCCCGCAGCCCAGGCGAACCTTGAGCAAGGCGACGTCCTCCTCGCGCTCAATGGCGAACCAGTCGGGGGCATCGATGACCTCGTGCGGCTTCTGAACGGCGACTGCATTGGGCAGATCGTGGATCTTACAATCCTCCGACGTGGCGAGATGCGCACCCTGCCGATCATTCCCATAGAGCGTCAGGCTCTGAATGGGCGCTGATACCGGAGTTGCGGGAACACGGTTTGACAGTGCTCCTAAGGCGGTCGGATACCGCAGCCCGACAACGAAGCTCAGCTAATGGGATGGACCGGGCGTGCTTACCGGCGCACCCTTCATGAGGGGCGCCCCAGCACGAGGATCTGAGCCATGCCCACAGCTCCGCTTCAGCCCGTTGCCACCCTTGGGATCGACATCGGCAAGAACAGCTTCCACCTCATCGGCCTGGATGCGTGTGGCGCCATCGTCCTGCGCCAGAAGCTCTCGCGTGGGCAAGTTGAAGCTCGGCTGGCCAACATGCCGGCGTGTCTGATCGGCATGGAAGCCTGTGTTGGCGCCCATCATCTCAGCCGCCAACTTC
>NZ_JBFUMH010000291.1:0-3558 GCF_054049475.1 Microvirga sp. P5_D2
GTCAAACGCGACACCCGCGCGGAGGCGCGCCGTGCCGAACCAATCCGACAGATTGTTGTTGAACTCGCCGGGCACGAAGACGCCAGGAGCTCCAGCCGGCACGAAGCGGACATCCTCGCCATTGTCGGTGTCGGCCCACTGAATGTCGGCCTCGACACCCCAGACGAAGGAGCCGGTCTGGAAATTGTAGCCGATCTGGCCGCCGCCGACGAAGCCACCGTCGCCGTTGCCCGGGAAGAACAGCGTGCCCGGGGCGACACCGTTCAGAATGACGGTTTGCTGGTTATCGTCACGCCAGCCCCAGCCGGCATTCACACCGGCATAGAAGCCGGTCCAGGTGAAGAGCGGAGCGGCCGCAATGATCGGCGGAGGAGCGGCACGGACGGGAAGGTCGGCGGCGGAAGCAGCGGAGATGCCAGCGGTGGTAAGGGCCGTGGCGGCCAGGAGGCCAAAAAGACGGGTTTTCATGGGCAATCATCCCTTGTGCGAGGAGTCGCAGGAGCAGAGTATGGATGAAGAACAAGTTCTGCCTATGGTAAAGCTGCAACACTGCTTGGATTTAGGCGCTTTTCTGCCCGATTTTCTGTTCTGACCCCATGCTTAACGCTTCGTTAATCCTTCGGCTCATTTGACAGAGCGGAGGTTGCGTGCGGTACTGGTCCTGTTTTCGGAAGGCTCCGAAGGCGAGGAGATGAACTCAACCCTGCCCCGCAACGGGCAGGGTTTTTTGTATCTGGGCGACCGTCCTCAGAGATTGTCCGGCTGCCTTTCAGGGTTTTGCCTGATGGTGTAGCTTGAAGGAGCCCTCGAACGGACCGGGCACGGTCTCCCATCTCGGTAAGAGACAGGAGTAGTGTCAGGCCCATCATCCCCGAAGATCAAGGTCCTTGGCGGACCGCAGCGCCGCCGCTTTCGGGTAAGGCAGCGCTGCATGGATGCGAGCCGCTTCTGGCATAATCGACGTGTCGCCTTCGAGGGCGGCCGATCACGCCGCATCCGGGACGAAGCCAGATTACGGGGAAACCCTCAGTGGACGGCCAGCTTGCAGCTTGGCAATGGCTGGCTATCCTGCTTGTCGTTCTTGCCTCGAGTTTCGATGACCTCACTTCCTTTCGCCCCTGATGACGAAGCCCTCCGTTGCCTCGTGGAGGCCCTCACGGAAAGCGGGCAGGCCGTGTCCATCTTCGATGCCGCGGACAACCTCCGGTACGCCAACAAGACCTACCAGGGCATGTTCCTGGGGAACTACGAGGGTCCGCTCACCTTCACCGGCATCCTCCGCCACGCGCACAGGAACAGGCTTGGCGTGCGGATCGATGACAATGACGTCGAGGCCCTCATCGCCAGAACCCTGCCGCGGCGTCGGAGCCTACCCCGCAAGTCGTTCGAGACCGACCTTGTTGATGGCCGCTGGTTCTGGATCGACCACACGGTGCTCCCGAACGGCTGGGTGCTGTCCGTGGGCGCTGACATCACGGCCTTGAAGAACAACGAGAAGTCCCTGCGCCAGACCCATGAGGCGGCGCTTACGGCGTCCCAGACCGATCAGCTCACGGGACTGCCGAACCGCCGCCATATCCTGGAACTGCTCGATGAGGCACTCGCCGCCAATGAGGGCACCGGATCCGGCTTGTGCATTGCCGTGATCGACATCGATCACTTCAAGGCCATCAACGACACGCATGGGCACGAGGCGGGCGATGCCGTCCTTGAGCACTTTGCGCGGTCCTGCCGGGAGAGGGTGCGGGCCCACGACCGCTTGGGCCGGACCGGCGGGGAGGAGTTCCTGCTGCTGCTGCCCGAGGCTCGGCTCGACGACGCCGTACGCATCATCGATCGCATCCGGGACGGCTTCCCTCCGGCGGTCCTGGGGCACAGTGGGCTCGAACTGCCTTGCACCTTCAGTGCTGGCGTGACCGAGGCCCTGCCGGACGACGACCGCAGTTCGATCCTCCGCCGGGCGGATCGGGCCCTGTATGCCGCCAAGGAGGAGGGGCGGAACCGCACCAGGATCGGCTCCGAAGAAACGCGCTGAGGGGCCGCTCACCGCATGGCAAGCATGCGGGCAGCGTCGTTGATCACCGCACTGCCCGTGAGCGACCAGGACGTCGACGATCCGGTACTCAGGATGGAAGGTGCGAGATGCGGAGATCGAAAGGGTTCCACCTGCCGACTTCATCCAGCCGCGCCATGACAGGAAGGTCGGTTCATGGCACCTCTCGGAAGTAGACCGAAGATCTGCTCTCGCAACGAACAGCGGACATTCCTAGAGGGCAGGGGATCGTCAGTGCGTGACCCATTCCGGAAGTTGAACCCTAGCCGCAGTCAGCCCGCCGTGCATTACTCTCGGTCGTGACCACGGGTCGTATGGGGGCATTTCGATGACCGCTGAGCGAGTGGAACGGCGACCGACGGCGGTCTGGCGGTCGACGGGCAGGCCTGCCCCTACGGAAGCGGATGGGGAAAGCTTCCTTGGATGCCCTTACCGGGTGGCGGGAAATCCTCGGCGGACTGGTGGGTCCCATGGAGGCCGCATGGCCGCATCGTACACATTGAGGATGGAGCGGCTGATCAATCTCTGGCTCGCCGTCGCCGTCATTCTTTTGGTCTCAATTGGCGGGCCTGCCGCTCAGCCTAAGTCTGGCGAACCTGCTGCTCAGCCGAAAACGATCCTGTTCATCGATTCGTTTGGCCCGAATTTCCAGCAGGGGATCTTATGGAGCAGGGAGATCCAGAATGAACTGAACCGACAGTCGCCCTGGTCACTAGACATTCAAGAACATGCCCTCGTCACGGCTCGGAATGGTGACGAGGCTGCTGAAGCCAAATTCGTTGAATATCTCAGGGTGCTCTATGCTCAACGACCGCCCGATTTGATTGTCACAATGGGCGGACCTGCGGCACGCTTCATCCAGCGACATAGGGCAGACCTGTATCCAACAACCCCGATGCTGCTCGCGGCAGTCGAAGTACGACTGCTTGATCCATCCATGTTGTCCGAGCAAGATGCTGTGACTGCGGTACGGTTCGATCAGGTTGCTCTTGTCGATAACATTTTGCGGCTGTTGCCGAAGACAAAGGCCATTGCTTTTATACTGGGAAACTCCCCCGGTGAGCGATTTTGGACTGGCGAGCAGCAACGGATATTGGGTCCGCTTCTAGCGAATAAGGTTGAATTGATCTTTTACAACGAGCGACCCTTCGAGGAGATCTTGAAGGACGTTGCAAGGCTCCCGCCCAACAGTGCAATCTTTTTTCAGCAGATGGCGGTGGACGGCGCAGGAGCCGTCTATGGAGACAAGGAGCCGTTGAAGCGCATCCATGAGGTCGCCAACGCTCCCATTTTTTCGTTCGACATGTCTTACTTCAACGGTGAGGTTGTCGGTGGCCCGATGTTTTCACCGGCCGAGGGCGCCCGACCGACTGCCGCTGTTGCCGTCCGCATCCTGGGAGGCGAGAAGGCCAGTGGCATCAAGGTTCCTGTCATCGAATTCTCGGCACCGAAATACGATTGGCGACTGCTCAATCGCTGGAACATCAGCGAGAGCCGCCTGCCCC
>NZ_JBFUMH010000292.1:0-3544 GCF_054049475.1 Microvirga sp. P5_D2
GCGCAGCTTGATCAGGCGGTGGTGCTGCCAGGGGTTGAGGTTGCTCCGTCATCGCGGCTGAGGAAGGTGATCGTGGACCGCGGCGTTCGGATTCCGGAGGGTCTTGTGGTCGGCGAAGATCCGGATTGGGACGTGCAACGCTTCCGGCGCAGTGAGACCGGCGTTTGTCTGATCACGCAGCGCATGGTGGACCAGCTTAAAGGGAAAGGGCTGGGAAGCCCTGACTTTTAATCAGAGGTCCCTAGGTTGCAGTCGCAGCGCACTCGCCACTTCAAACCCTTGACCAGTAAGGGTTTTAATACTTTCCCGCGTCGGCAGCCCCACAGCTATCTTTATCTCGGGTAACGCTACGGGTAACAGCAGACGAAACTCGCGTAATCCGCGCGAGGTCCGACTCACTTTGCGCTTGATAATCAAAGGTCCGCAATTTCGCGATGAGCGGACCTTCGTTGGGATCGCTCTACGTTACACTTTGACCCGTTTCAGACGTTCCGCGCCCCGCAGGGGCCCGGCAGCATGGAACATACCGTCGGGCCTCGCGAAGGGCATCTGCAGGGATAAGCTCGTGCCTATCGTTCCGCTGACGCTTCTGCCGTCGAGTACGGCCGATCTGTGACTCCGCCAGCGACCTTGAGGATCTCACTCCAAGCCCAGGATCTCCTCGCTGCCCATGCTCCGGGTGCTCCTGGCGCTCGTGCTTTCGTCGAGCTGGAATGCGATCTTCAGGACGACCCGGAATTGGGTGACTTGGTCATTCTCCACAACGGCCTCGAACTCCTTGACCCAGACGGAGCGGATGTTGCGCAGCGTCTGTGCGGCGCGCTCTACTGCCTGACGGGTCGCATCCTCCCAGCTGTCTGGCGACTGGGATGACAACTCCACCATTTTCACGATCGACATGTGCCTCTCCTTCGCTTCGGCGCCTGAGCCGCGCCTAAAGGATCAAGCGCAGGAGAGGGCAGCCGTTCCTGGTCAGGGAAGTTCTCGCGCGGCCCAGTCCCTTCCACTGAGCTATCTGCACAATGCTGGTGCCCGGACCCCTCGCGCAATCCGGCTGATGGGATCTATCCTATAAGGGCAACCATGATATTCTGGCGTGCCTTGCCCTGTGTTCGAAGCGGATTGGTCCTATGACGCACCGTTACGTTCAGCAGCTTCAGAAAGCACGTGAGCGGCTGGTCGCACACCGACGCGAGATGGCCGAGATCCTCATCAACACGGCGGCCTTCATTCCCGACAGAGCTGTGGAATTCACGGAGATCCAGGACGCGATCAAGTCCATTGACGAAGCGATCGAGGATGAAGCCAAGCTGGCTGGCGCTGTCTCTCGTGATGAAGATAGCGTTTAGTGCGCCATCAGGACAGGAACAGTGGTGTTGGACAGAATGTGGCTGGTGGCCCCACCGAAGATGAACTGCCGCAACCGGCTCTGGGTGTAGGCGCCTTTGACCAGCAGATCGCAGCCGAGCGCCACAGCCGCTGACAGAATGGCCTCCCCGGCTTGCCCGTGCGGGTTGGGCAGGGATCTCGTCTCCACCGGCAGCCCGTTGCGTTTGAGGGTGCGGCTGAGATCCTGTATGGACGGGCCTGACACGCCCCAGTCCTCGAAGTCGACCACCACGATCCGTTGCGCTCGTGCCAGGAGCGGCATCGCCAAGGCAATGGTGCGGGCCGTCTCCGTGCTCCGGTTCCAGGCGATCACCACGGTCGTGCCAAGGGTGCTGGGCGGTGTCGGAGGCACGAGAAGGACCGGCCGGCCACTCTCGAACAGTGCCGCCTCAACCGTGGGCGGACGAGGCTGATTGGGCTCATCGCTCGGCCGCCCGAGCACGGTGATGTCGAAGGCCCGTGCATAGTGACCGACGAAGTCGTCCTCCGCCAAGTCGCCTTCGTGCCAGCCGAAGCCAAGGCCTGAGGGTTCGGTGTCGGATGGTGGAACCCCATGGGCTGTCATGAAAGTCTCAAACAGGCGGCGGGAGGCCTCGGCCCGCTGCCGCCGCACCTCAGGATCGAGGAATGAGATGTCGCCGATGGCAAGGTCGGAGGCGATGTAGGGCGGCAGGTTGGGGGTGGTCGCCATGCCTTCCAGGTAGCCGTCGAGGGCTCGCCCGAGCATCAGCGCCGTCTCCAGAACAGGCTGAATGAGACGATGCTCTTCTACCGGAACCAGGATTGACTGCATGGCTCGTCCCCACACTGAACGATGGCTGCCGAGAAGCTGGGGAGGATTGTACTCTTTTGGCCGGACGTTGTCGCTGTAGGTGGGGGATGTTTGGGTCTGCTCTTACACTGCGCGAGCGCCAGGTAACGCGCTTGGCTCAGGCACGAACACATTGCTGTGCTCAAGGAGAGCTTGTTGGACAAGGAACGCGAGTTGGTCGGAAAGCGCAGAAGAACGTGCCGGAAAGATGCCGTCCAGCGCTGCCGTGCCAACGGTAAAGCCGGCCGCTCCGGCCGCGATGACGGCAGCAATGCGCTCTGGGCGGTCGATGGAGCCGGCCACCATCACCGGCTTGGGGGCAACCGCCCGGCAGACTTGGCCGATCAGATCCGGTACATCCCCCTGGAAGCGGTAGGCGAGCAGGTCAAGACCATAAACGCCATCCATCGCCGCCAGCTGGCGGGCGCTCTCGACAACGGCGTCTGTAGTGCCGGCAAGGACGCTCGGATAACTCATGACCTGACCCGGAAACGGATAGTAGCGGATACCTTGCCGGCCAGGACGGGCAGAACCATCTCCGGGCGTGTGCCGCCCATCAGGACATCGACCCCGAGCTCGACAGCCGCACGGGCGGAGGCCTCTTCACTCTGTGCGTCTAGGCTGACGACCTCCAGGTAAAGCGTCGCACCGGCAGCCCGGATCGTATGCGCCAGGCGGCGTAAGCCAGCGAACGATAGCCCGACGTCCTTGAAGCCGATATGGCGCACGCCTGCACGAAGAGCGTCCGACACTCGGTCGGCAGCGTCCGGGATGGTACGGTCGGTGTGGGTCAACATGAAGATGAAGTCACATGCCATCAGCTTGGGCCAAGGTCGTTACGTTTGGAAGCGCCCGGCACCAGCCCAGACAATTGGGTCATTGCCAAGCGCCTCGTTCGGTGTGAAGCGGCTTTGATCGAGCACTAGCCCGGACTTGAGCCTACATCGGGTCGCATGCTTCCAAGTCGAGCCCATGGAAATAACGGCTCCGTATTCTTTGGGGAAGGTCTGTTCCTGGCACGAGGCGGAAGTACACTGAATGTCCGCTCTATCGAGGAACACCAGACGTTCCTGGAAGACAGACAATTTCCTGGGTTGACCCAATGCGGAATTTGAAAGCATCTCCTCCATGAGGAATCACCCGCCATGCCGGCTCAACAGAATGTCCTTGGCTTGGTTCACGCGCGCCGCGAGATAGGTCGAACCGCCCTGATCCGGGTGAAGCTTTTTCATCAGACTCCGATGTGCCTGTCGGATCTCATCGGGGGTAGCACCCGGTCGAAGGTCCAGGATCTGGTAGGCCTCTTCAGGTGTCATGGCACCCGATGCGGACTGAGTGTCTGAC
>NZ_JBFUMH010000293.1:0-3487 GCF_054049475.1 Microvirga sp. P5_D2
GGGCGGGATAGTGAGGAGGGGCTCATGCTCACATCATTGAATTCGTCCGCCAGGTATGGCCGGGGGCGGGATAGTGAGGAGGGGCTCATGCTCACATCATTGAATTCGTCCGCCAGGTATGGCCGGTACGGCCCTCGCAGGATCGCAGAGCTCCTGCGCTCGACAGCCGGTTGGGTCGTCGACGACAAACGGGTCGAGCCGATCTGGCGACAGGAGGGGCTGAAAGTGCCTGCCAACCAAGCAGAGGGCATCTGTGGCCTAATGACGGGTCCTGCATCCGTCTGCGATCCGAACGGCCAACTATGTTTGGAGCTACGACTTCGTGAAGGATCGCACCCGTGACGGAAGAAAGTCTGCCCTCCCGTCCAGGAAGCGGGCGGAGCGGCACCAGCGGGCTTGGAACCGAGCCAACCCGTGTCCACTGACATGGGAGCTGGAGCGAACACTCACAACAGCCTTCGTGAAGGCTTATGGGCGCTGACTGTATACCGAGACGGACATGCTGCTTCGCCGATCCGGCCTGCGCCAAATACTCTGCAAGGGTTGATCCTGAGCCCTATCGGCTCTGTTGGTCTCGTCGATGTACTGCTCACTCCGGAGCACCGTAAACAGCAAGGGACTTAGATCCGTTGGACGTGCGGATTTTCGGATCTGCTAGACAGGGCGGCCCCAGTAAAAAGCCGTCCCTATCAAGAGCGGCCGCTCGCAACAACGGGATATCCGCAGGGCACCTTGAAGTGTCCTAAACCTTCAGATCGACCGCCGAGTCTTTACCGGTCCTGCGGTCGGATTGGACCTCGTAGGAGACCTGCTGCCCTTCGCTCAGCCCTCTGAGGCCCGCGCGCTCAACCGCACTGATATGCACGAAAACATCTTTGTCGCCAGTGTCCGGCTGAATGAAGCCGTAGCCTTTGGTTTCGTTGAACCATTTCACAGTACCCGTCGCCATTATCGTCTGTAGTCCCTTTCCATCAGCGCAGAATGGTGTCTTGATCCCATTCTGCCTCTGCTGCCCTATCCCCAGCGGAGGAGGGCTAGTTGCACTACCAAGGGTTGGCAAGCATTGGCGGATTAATCCTCGCAGCGTCGTTCCATAGTCAATCTCGTTGCGTGGCGAGAGTGGTTGCGACGAGACACAGCGTTTGCAGGATGAAGATCGCTAGGCCTGGGATCTTACCGATCATTGGAACCGAACCTCCTGAGGCCTTGTCACGCCCCACCGC
The DNA here is from genome assembly GCF_054049475.1 of Microvirga sp. P5_D2. Lineage (NCBI taxonomy): Bacteria > Pseudomonadati > Pseudomonadota > Alphaproteobacteria > Hyphomicrobiales > Methylobacteriaceae > Microvirga > Microvirga sp. P5_D2. Next base: position 1,224 of record NZ_JBFUMH010000293.1, read on the forward strand.
CGCACTCCGCGGATGGCAATTTCCGTGTCGCCGGCGTCAACGGCGGTTTGGTTCAGACAACCTACCCCTCTTGGTGTTATGATACTCCCTTGGAGCCTGATGCGACGGCAAGGTTCGGCACCTAAGCTTGACAATGAGTCACAGCAGGGAGCCACCGGCATGGAACACTTTGCAGTCACACGCATTGGGGAAGGTCTGTGGTCGGTGTCACAGGATGGAGAGACATTCGCGACCCACCTAACCGGGGAGGAGGCGCTCTCGTTCGCACGCGCTGCGGAGCGGAGACGAGCGGGGATCGACGTGATTGTTGTGATCACTCAGGCGCGGCATTAGCCCGACGCTTAGGGTGGAAGCTCAGGAAGAGCAGCCACACCTCTCCCGACGATCCCGCCGACGCTTGACCTGGGAACTAGCCTCCAACGGCTTTTCGATTTCTTCCTCCTTCCTCTGTTCGTTTCGATTGGCCCCAGCAGCGCACCACGTGCAGATCAATGTTTGCGGGGTTGAACGAAGTAGGCAGGAACGGTTTTCTCTCCAAGGGCCTTGCCGCCTTTGAGGCGATGTAGATCCTCCGCCAGAACAAAGCGGCTGCCATCAGGCCGCAAAAGAGTGGGCGCTTCCTGCCCCTTCTCCAACATGCTCTCGGCCAAGGCATCAACCCTCTGGGTATCGAGGGTTGGCCGACGCCTCACGAGCACGTAGACATCTTGGATTGCAAGAATCTGCCGCTTCAACACCATACCGACTGGTCCTTTGGAGGTCCCCTTGGATGAAGCTCATGCGCTGGGCCCTCAATGGAGTCATCGCCATGAGCAAATTCACAGCACTGCTGGGCTTCCTCTTCCTGGTCGTTTCGTCTGCATGGGCGCAGATTCCCGCACCTTCCCCTGCGCCAGGTTCCCCACCTGCTGGTGACGCGGGAGCAGGCGGGGAGGCCTTGCGGATTACTGGTGGCTCATTACGCTCGCGATCATAGTCATTGCCGCCGTCTGGTACTTCTCGCGCCGGCGCAGAAGCCTGTAAGCGAACCTGCCCCCGTAGGACTGGACACACGGCATCGGGTCTCGATTAGCAGCCTATCTGATGCTCATGACTATCTATTGGACGAGACCCCGACCGTTGTGCCGGGTTCCTTTTGGTCTGTGCTGACCTTTGCAGTTATGCGCTCCAGGGATGCGGATCGTGAGGGGGAGGGGAATGCCGCTCGATCACCATCGAAGCTCTGATGGTGCAGACCCGCTGGTTCTGCTCGTTGCGCACCACGATGACAACATCGCTGGTGTTGCCCTTGGCGAGCCTGCCTGTTCCGATCTCAACCGCTGAGCGAGCGGCTGCCTGCACCGCAGCGTCGAGGCTGTCGAACTCGGTGCCCTCGTCATCGCGCACACTCAGTGCACCATCGTGAATGTCGAAGCAGTAGCGAGCCACGGCAATCTCCCTTAGCTGGCGCCGACATATCACACGTAGGCTTCTTCCGAACGGTCAGCGCCCTGGCTGAGAGTGCTGTCTGAAATCCTCAACCAGGGCACCAGCGGAGGGGAAGCCCTCCCTCAACTCCGAGGCCATCGGCGCCGGAGGAATTGTTTGGGCTGATACGCTATGTACCCGCGCCGCACATCCTGTCTCGGCTAGGGTAAACAATCCGTGGACCTCTCATTGCACGGCATGCGTTTTGGAAACCGGGGCCTCACCGTGTGAGAGCCAGAAGAAAGGCTGCGCCCAGTCAGATGCCTGCGTGCAGCAAATACATCTCAAATGCGTGCTTGGTCCTCTGACGATCACCAAGGTTCAGAAGTTCTGCCGCTCAGTTGACGGATGTGACGCTGGCGAGATCAGTACGATCCGAGCGACCGTCGATGTCGATTAGGAGGAGCCATTAAAGGGGACCTCGAGGAATGACTCCCGTCGAAGCTCGGCTGCCGCGGCGTCATGAGACTGTCATCGAGCCGCTTGAGGGAGTTGTGTGGCCGCTTGGCCCGAGAGCCAAAGACAGGGACGGATGCACTGCCGTCCTCGCCCCTCACCCAATCTCATCCGTTGCAGCGGCACTCAGCTCAGGTTTCAACGGCCGTGGCGTGTTATACCCGTTCAGGGAATTGGTGACGCGGTGAGATATGGGTAAGCCGTCAATGTTGTGAGACGGCCTGTCTCGTCGAGGAGACGGTTCCAGGCGTGGCAGACGGCCTCCAACACCGCGTCATAGTCATCAAGCACGCGATGCGAGAGATAGCGCTCACGCAGGTACAGCCAGACCCGCTCCACCG
>NZ_JBFUMH010000294.1:0-3441 GCF_054049475.1 Microvirga sp. P5_D2
GCCTTCCCGGACGAGGTCCGCCCGCTGGCCGCCGAGGTCGATCACCTGCTCGACGAACAGGAAAAGGCCATCGCGCGGGCAAGGGCGCGGGCGGCCGACCTGGCGCATGGCCTGAAGACGCCGCTGACGGTCCTGAGCGCCGATGCGGAGGAACTGCGGGCTCGCGGGGACACCCGCCTGGCCGACGAGATCGAGAGCGTCACCGCCGGCATGCGCCGTCATGTCGAACGCGAGCTGGTGCGGGCGCGGACAGGCCTTCGGGTGCGGGCAGGTCCGACCCCTCCGGTTGCTCCCGTCATCGAGCAGGTGGTGGGCGTGCTCCGGCGGACACCGCAGGGGCAGCGACTGTCATGGGAGATCGATGTTGCGGACGGTCTCGGGGTGCGAATGGATGCCCAGGACCTGACCGAGATCCTCGGCAACCTGACCGAGAACGCAACGACCTGGGCGGCCGGCACGGTGCGGATCGAGGGTCGGCACCACGGGAGCGATATCATGCTTCGGGTCGAGGACGACGGTCCGGGCGTGCCGGAGGACCGGATCAATGCCGCGCTCGCCCGCGGCGGCCGTCTGGATGAATCCCGGCCGGGCACAGGGCTGGGTCTCGCCATCGTCGGAGATCTGGCGGAGGCCCATGGCGGTTCGCTTTCCTTGGGACGCTCGGCGCTCGGCGGCCTTCTCGCGGAGGTCCGGCTGCCGAGCCCGACATGAGGAACACGGGCTCAGGGCGCCCGCTTCCTTCCGGTGATCATCGCCTTCATCAGGTTCTCGCCATGCTCCAGGCCGGAGAAGACGACGCCCGCCACGTGCAGGACGATGAGCCCGATGGTCGCGTAGACAAACCCTTCATGAAGGTCCTCGAGCCACTCGGAGCCCCAGAACGCATCCGTGGTCATGGCGAACCCAGTGGCCGCGATGCCGGCGATCATGACGAGCAGCGCCACGACCATGGCGCCACCTGCCGGATTGTGGCCGATATGGCGTGGTGCCCTGAACCGAAGCGCCTGACCCGAGTAGGCTGCGATCTCGCTAGGCGAACGAACGAAGTCGCTGAACCGGGCGTGGCGTGTTCCGACAAAGCCCCAGACGATCCGCAGCGCGACGAGAGCGGCGATGGCATAGCCCACCTGGATGTGCAGCCATTCGCTCTCGTCCCCGGTCACGAAGGCAAGGACGAACAGGCCCACGAGGCTCCAGTGGAAGATCCGGACGAACGGATCCCAGACGCGGACAGTCTTGCCTTCGGGTAAGGAGGCGGCAGCCGCCGGCATCGCGCCGGCGGCCTCGACCGCTTGTTTGCTCGCGGTCATGAAATCACTCCTTGGCGACGATCTCGCCGGAGGTGGGATCGACGAACAGCTCCGTGCGGGCATTGTTCGGATCAAGGGCGTAGATCTCGCCGCACGCCTTGGCGATCTTGGCCTTCTGGACCTTGTAGCCCTGGGCCTCGGCCTTGGCCTTGAGGGCATCGACCGAAAGCCATTGGCTCTGGGGCGCCGTGGTGCAGGGCCGCCCGAGGCTGCTCGCCTGGGCTGAGAAGGCTCCTGCCATGACGGCAGCAGTGGCAAGGGCGATGGTGGTGGTGCGCATGGGTCTCTCCTGTTGGGTCCAGCGCCGGTGGAGGCGCCTGGAATGTCCGGAGAGTGGCGCAACCCTGCTGTCAGGCTGCTGTGGAAGGCTGTCAGCGAGATGACAGGTTGGGGCGAGTAGGGAGCATCTCTGCTGAATAATCCGGGTTTGATCCAGCGCATCGCCACGAAGCCCTTTGGGGATCAACGTAGGCGGGCTGCCTGGCCCAACACCGTCGCCGGTCCGTACGGAAGGATGTCACCGATGCCGCGCTACTCGAAGACCCTCATCATTGTCCATTGGGTCATGGCCCTGCTGATCCTCGCCGCATGGTTCACGGCCGAGGGCGGCYGTCAGGTCCGCCTCAACCCGCCCCTGCTGCATTTCTCGCTCGGGCTTGCCGTGCTCCTTCTCATCGTGCCGCGGCTGATCGCCCGCTGGTGGGGCAGCAATCCCCAGATCGAGGATCCGCAAAGCCCTTGGCTCAACGTCGCGGCGAAGATCGGGCACGCCGTGCTCTACCTCCTCATGATCGGCCTGCCGCTCACCGGCTGGTACGCCGCCTCGCGGTTGGGCGTCCCGGTCTCGTTCTTCGGCCTGCCTCTCCCGGCCATCGCGGCATCCGTGCAGGGCGCCCCCGGACCCATCGCGGAGATCCACGAGACCGGCGGCACGATCATCCTGGTCCTGTCGGGCCTCCACGCCCTGATTGCCCTGTGGCACCAGTTCGTGCTCCGCGACGGGACGATGGAGCGGATGAATCCGGTCTAGGACCGACCTCGCCTTTGACGGCGACGGGCCGCAACCCGTCGCCCGGTTGTGGCCCGTCGAGTGGGCACCTGGGCCAATGCCCAGCGACAAACTTCACAGTTGGATTTATTCCACAGTAGATTAGAGCAATTCTAAAGATAGGTTCGGGTGAGTCGTTCGGATTCGGTCCGTTGCTGCCTCAAGGAGCCGTCCATGCCGCCGCTTTCCGTCCCGCATGCCACCAACTGCACCGTGCCGGTGGAGGACCATGCCCGTCCCCACGACGAGAGCGTGCATGACCACGCCCCCTTCGAGCCTTGGGCCATCGCCCGGATGGTCGTGGCCCTGCTGGGAGCAGCAATCCTTTGGTTTCGGCTTCACGAGCCATTCGTCCCGGCAAGCGTGATCGGAATCGCCACCCTCGCCTTTTCCGGCTGGCCAATGTTCCGCGAGGCTTTCGCGAACCTGCTCGCACGGCGCATGACCATGGAACTCTCCATGACCATCGCCATCCTGGCGGCAGCGGCGATCGCCGAGTTCTTCACCGCCGTGGTTGTCATGCTGTTCGTGCTCGTGGCTGAGGAACTCGAGCATCTGACCGTCTCGCGCGGCCGCCTCGCCATCAACGACCTGATCGATTTCGTGCCCCGGGAGGCGCGCGTGCGGCGCAACGGCGACATCCTGACCGTCCCCGTCGACACCATCGTCGCAGGCGACATGGTGCTCGTCAGCCCCGGCGAGAAGGTGCCCGTGGACGGTGCTGTCGTGACCGGCCACTCCTATGTCGATCAATCCCGCATCACGGGCGAATCCATGCCGGTCGAAAAGGTCGAAGGCGGGAGTGTCTTTGCCGGCTCCATCAACCAGATGGGCGCCCTGGAGATCAGGGTCGAGCGCGTCGGCCGCGACACCAGCTACGGCCGCATCGTCGAGGCGGTCGAGAATGCCGAGCAGACCCGCGCCCCGGTGCAGCGGCTGGCAGACCGGCTGGCCGGATATCTCGTCTACCTTGCCGTCGGGGCTGCCATCATCACCTACGCCCTGACGCGCGATATTCGCGACACGATCTCGGTCGTCATCGTCGCCGGCGCCTGCGGCATCGCGGCCGGGACGCCGCTGGCC
>NZ_JBFUMH010000295.1:0-3437 GCF_054049475.1 Microvirga sp. P5_D2
CAAGGGTATCAGCCCTCGCTGGATCGCGCTCATCACCGTCGCTATCGGCAGCGGGTTGTGCGGCGTCGGCGGAACGCTCATCGGCCTCGATACATCCATCGACCCCTTGCTCGGTGGGCGTGTGCTTCTGTCGGTTTTCGCGGCGGCGGTGTTGGGCGGACTGGGGAGCATCCCCGGCGCGGTGGTCGGTGCCTTCACCATCGGCATCGTCGAGGAGTTCACGGTGCTTGCGCTGGCTCCCGCCTATCGTCTCGCGGTCGGCTTCATCGTCATCCTGGTGGTTCTCGTGATCCGGCCTTCGGGTCTCCTCGGTAGCAAGGCGAGCTGACGACATGTTGACCTACATTCTCTTCACGCTTGTCGTCGGCTCCGTCTATGCGCTGCTGGCGCAGAGCCTCATGCTGTCCTGGGGCACGGCGGGTCTTGTCAATCTTGGTCTCGCCGGGTTCTTCGCGGTCGGCGCCTATGCGTCCTCCATGCTCACGACATGGGAGCATGCACCGATCATGCTGGGCGTCTTCGTGGCCGTGCTGGCAGGCGGCGTCGCGGGCTTGCTCGTCTGCTTCTCGACACTGCGCCTGCGCGACGACTATCTCGCTATCGTGACGCTCGGCTTTGCTGAGATTGTCCGCATCGTCGCCTCCAACGAGGTGTGGCTGACCGGAGGGACGGATGGTATTTCTGGCGTTCCGGTCATGATCGCCCGCGATACCGGCATCTGGTTCCATCTGGGAACGCTGCTGATCACGCTTGCTGCGGTCGCCGTGGTCTACCTGCTTCAGCGCAGGCTGCTCTCCTCTCCGTGGGGCCGGGCTATGCGGGCCATCCGCGAGGATCAGACCGTGGCGTCGGTGGCGGGAAAAAGCGTCGTGCGCTTTAAGGCTCAGGCCTTCGCATTGTCTGCTGCTATCGCTGGGCTCGCGGGTGCGCTTTACGGCCACTACACGAGCTACGTCGCGCCCGATCAGTTCCAGCCGCTAGTGACGATCTACATCTTTCTCGCGGTGACCGCTGGCGGAAATGCTCGCCCGGCCGGTGCTGTGCTCGGAGCCTATCTTCTCATCGCCTTTCTCGAGGCGACGCGCTTCATGGCTGAGTTCGCCCCTGGCGTAACGGCCCTGCAAGCCGCCGCTCTTCGAGAAATCGCCGTCGGTCTCGGACTGGTCATCATTCTGACCTTGCGTCCGGACGGCATTCTTCCTGAACGTTCACAGAAAGCGCCTGCCCTATGACCAACGAAGTCCTTGAAGCCTATCTTTCAGTCACCGACGCAATTGCCCAGGATGCCTCGCCCGAAGCGGCTTACCGCGCCGTGGACAAGGCCGTCAAAGGCCTGATCGGCCATGGCCTGTTTACGATTCTCGTGCGGCGCGAGGGCGGCGAAGAGGTCGAGCGAGTCTACTCGTCGCAGCCGGATGCTTATCCGGTGCAGGGCCGCAAGCGAATGGGTCCTACGCCCTGGGGCGACCTCGTTCTGACGCGTAAGCAGACATTCCTGGGACGCGATAAGGAAGCCATCCGATGGGCGTTCCCGGATCATGAATTGATCGAGAGCTTGGGGCTCGGCTGCGTGATCAACGTGTCCGTGCAGGAAGGCGGCGAGATCCTCGGAACGCTCAATGTTCTGGATAAGGAAGGCGCCTATACCAGCGAGGATCAGGTCGCTCTCGTGCGCTCCTTCACGCCCTTGCTGATTTCCGCCCTCACGAAAGCCCGTAAATAAACACTCCTTAGGAGACACGAGTTGTCCACCATCCTGTTCAAAAATGCCAGCATCCTCGATGGGCAGAGAAACGAAGCTCTCCCCAATCACAACGTTCTCGTGGAGAACGGCGAAATCCGTGAAGTGTCCGACGGCCCGATCAACGCGCCTTCGGCTCGCGTCATCGACCTTGCCGGCAAGACGCTCATGCCGGGCCTGATCGACTGCCACGTTCATGTGATCGCCACGACTGCCAATCTCGGTGCCAACGCAGAACTGCCGAACACCCTGGTTGCGATCCGCTCGGCCAAGATCATGCGCGACATGCTGATGCGCGGGTTCACCACCGTTCGCGATCTGGGCGGCGCTGATCACGGCCTCGTCATGGCAATCGAGGAGGAGTTGATCGAAGCCCCGCGTCTCGTCATCTGCGGCAAGGCCCTTTCGCAGACGGGCGGGCACACTGATTACCGTGGGCGCTATCATTCTCGAAACGTCGATTACTATGCGGATCGCGCGGGCACTCTCGGTCGTGTCGTCGATGGTGTCGAYGATGTTCGGCGCGCTGCGCGCGAAGAGATCAAGGCCGGCGCTCAGTTCATCAAGATCATGGCCAATGGCGGTGTCTCGTCCCCCACGGACCCCATCGCCTTCCTCGGCCTTTCGTCCGATGAAGTGCGTGCCGCAGTGGAAGAAGCGCGCAACGCTCAGACATACGTGGCCGCCCATCTCTATACGGATGAAGCGATCCGCCGGGCGGTCGAGCTTGGTGTCGAGTCGATCGAACACGGCAATCTGATCTCTGCCGAAACTGCGAAGCTCGTGAAGGAGAAGGGCGCCTATGTGGTGCCGACCAACGTGACCTTCCACTATCTTGCGAAGGAAGGCGCTTCCTTCGGATTGCAGCCGGAATCCGTTGCCAAGATCGAGGATGTTCGCAGCCAGGGCCTCGCCGCGCTCAAGATCCTGCACGATGCAGGCGTCATGATGGCCTACGGCTCCGACCTGTTGGGCGAGATGCATGTGCATCAGTCCGATGAGTTCACGCTGCGCGGAGAAGTCCTCCCGGCTATCGAGGTGATCCGTTCGGCAACCATCAACGCCGCCAAGGTCGTGAAGCAGGAAGGCAAGCTCGGAGTGATTGCACCGAGAGCTTACGCAGATCTCATCGTCGTGGATGGAGATCCGCTGAAGGACCTGTCGCTCCTGACGGGGCAGGGCAAGCATATGCCGGCGATCATGAAAGCCGGCCGCTTCGTGAAGGATGAGCTGGCCGCATAAGCTCACCGTGACAAAGGCGCCCCGGTATGCCGGGGCGCCTGGAGTTATCCGAACTCCGCACTTTATGCTGCGCTACAGGCTCGAACAGCAATGCAAGCATCGCTCCGACGGATCAATCAGCATCACGTTGTGCGAGGCCGATATTAGATAGAGCAGATTTAATATAGGAGCCTTCCCGATGCGCCTGACTGATTTCAAAGTTCTGACCTTCGATTGCTACGGCACGCTGATTGATTGGGAAAGCGGCATGGTCGAAGCGCTCAAGCCGCTGACCGGCAAGGTATCGCGGCCGCTGACACGCAATCAGATCCTTGAGGCTCATGCCCGCCACGAATCCTCGCAGCAGCTTCAGACGCCGACGAAGCTTTATCGCGACGTTCTGGCCATCGTCTACAAGCGCCTCGCCGAAGAATGGGGCGTCGTGGTTTCGCATGAGGAATGCGCTACCTATGGA
>NZ_JBFUMH010000296.1:0-3391 GCF_054049475.1 Microvirga sp. P5_D2
GGCCTTGCACGTGCCGGACACCATCACCCTTTTGCCGCTGCCGTCGGCGTCACCCCAACTGAACCCGGTGGAGCGGGTCTGGCTGTACCTGCGTGAGCGCTATCTCTCGCATCGCGTGCTTGATGACTATGACGCGGTGTTGGAGGCCGTCTGCCACGCCTGGAACCGTCTCCTCGACGAGACAGGCCGTCTCACAACATTGACGGCTTACCCATATCTCACCGCGTCACCAATTCCCTGAACGGGYATCAATACCTCAATAACCGCATTGAGCAGGATCACCGYGCCATCAAACTCCGCGTGCGATCAATGCTCGGCTTCAAGTCCGCTGACAGTGCACGCGTGATCTTGGGTGGGATCGAGTTGGTTCATATGCTGCGCAAACAGCAGGCGAAATATGCCTGCAGTCAGCAGCTATCGCTCGCCGAGCAGTTTTACCTGCTCGCCGCATAAGGGCAGTACGGTGCATCTGCTGCTTTCTCGCCCCTGTTCCGGGTTTGCGACAGAACCCCCGAGTTCGGTCACACGGCGGCGCTATTCCGACGCTCCAGTTCGACAAAGAGACCGCTGTGGTCGAGGTCTCCTGCGCTCTCGATGAGGCCCCGCATAAGATCAGCCGTGATGTTCGTGTAGGGCAGCGCGTTCATTGAGATGCACTTTGAGGCGTCAATGGCGTTGTCGAGATCCTTCAGATGCGTGACGGTGCGCCCTTTGGTCACGAAATCCCGCTCTACCATGCGCTGACCGTGGAGTTCGAGCACGCGGCTTTCGGCAAAGCCACCTCTTAGAGCCTCCCGCACCTTTGCCGGATCGGCTCCCCCACGCTCTGCGAGCAGCAAGGCCTCTGCAACGGCACCGATGGTGACGCCGACGATGATCTGGTTAGCGAGCTTCGCAAGCTGACCCGATCCATGCGGTCCCACATGAACGGGCCGGCCCATGACGCGCAGCACTGCTTCCACACGGGCGAATATGTCGCCATTGCCACCCGCCATGATCGCTAGGGTGCCCTGCTCCGCCCCGACTGTACCACCGGAGACCGGCGCATCGATGTGGTGCACGCCACGGTCCGATAGGCGCTGCGCATGGTCCTGGGCCTCTGCAGGTTTGATGGAGCTCATGTCTACGACGATGCTGCCGGGGCGCAGGGCCTCCGCGACACCCTGATTGAACAGCACATCGGTGACAATCGTGCCATTCTCCAGCATGAGGATCACGGTGTCAGCATCGTGAACGGCCTCGGATGCGGTGTCGGCGACGAAAGCCCCGCAAGGTGACAGCGCCTCAGCTTTTTCCCGCGAACGGTTCCAGACTGTGAGCGGATGATCCGCCTCGAGAAGCCTCTTCGCTTGGCGAGCTCCCATGAGACCAATACCGAGGAATGCAATCTTGCCTGAGCGGGACGTCATCTCAAGTTCTCCATCACTCGGCGGTTTCAATGATGTGCGGTCTCGCAGGCTTGGCGCCGGTCAGTCTTCCAGCCAGCCTGCTCAGCAACGGCCAGAGAGCCAGCAGTAGACCGATGGTGATCAGCGTCCCGACGAGCCCGTTCGACCAGAAGATCGACAGGGATCCTCTCGACATGATCATTGACTGCCGGAAGGCGTCTTCCGCTTTGTCGCCGAGCACCATCGCCAGCACGAGCGGCGCGATTGGATAGTCGAGCTTCTTGAACAGATATCCTGCCAGTCCAAAGGCCAGGGCCAGCCAGAGATCGAACGGACGGCCCGCGACGGTATAGGCGCCGATGAAGCAGACCACCACGATGACTGGACCGATGATCGCAAATGGGATGCGCAGGATGGAAGCGAAGATCGGGATCGTGGTCAGCACGACGGTCACGGCGACGATGTTGCCGAGATACATGCTCGCGATGAGGCCCCAAACGAAATCCGGACGCTCGATGAACAGCATGGGGCCTGGGTTCAGGCCCCAGATCATCAATCCTCCCATCATCACGGCCGCAGTCGCGGAACCAGGAACGCCGAGAGCGAGCATCGGAAGGATAGCGCTGCTGCCAGCCGCGTGGTCTGCGGTCTCGGGAGCCACAACGCCTTCCGGCTCGCCCTTGCCGAAATTCTCCTTTCGGCGGGACAGACGCTTGGCAAGTCCATAGCTCATGAAGGAGGCAGCAGTCGGACCGCCGGGCGTGATACCCATCCAGCATCCGATCGCACTGCTGCGCAGCAGGGTGACCCAGTAACGCGGCAATGTCGCGATGGTCTTAAGAACGTCCCGCGGGCTGACACGCGCCCGGATGCCATCGAAGCGCAGCCCCTCCTCCATAGTGAGCATGAGCTCGCCGATGCCAAACAAGCCGATCACAGCGATCAGGAAGCTGATGCCGCTCAGAAGCTCATTGAAGCCGAAGGTCAGGCGCAGTCCGCCCGAGACAGAGTCCATGCCGACAGCAGCAAAAGCGAAGCCGAGACCGAGAGAGATTACCGTCTTGAACGGCGACGTTCCGCCCAATCCGACGAAGCTGGCGAAAGCCAGGAAGTAGACTGCAAAATACTCCGGCGAGCTGAAGCGGAGGGCGAATTTCGCAACCCAGCTCGAAAGAACAGTGATCAGGATAATACCCACCAGCGCACCGAAACCTGCCGAGAGGAACGCGAGCGTCAAGGCCTGAGTAGCTTGCCCCTGCTTGGCCATCGGGTAACCGTCGAACGTTGTCGCGACGGACGATGGCTCACCTGGAATGTTGAAGAGAATGGATGTGGTGGATCCTCCGAATAGCGCGCCCCAATACATGCTGGTGAGCAGAATGATCGCCGAAACCGGATCCATCGTGAACGTCAGCGGCAGGAGCAGCGAAACGCCGTTAGGCGCACCGAGGCCTGGAAGGACACCGACGAGAATTCCGAGAAGGACACCGATCATCATCAGTGCAACGTGATAGGTCGTCAGCGCAACGCCGAAGCCGTCCACGAGTGATGCAAAATTTTCCACGGCCTATCTCCGTCAAGCAGTTGGAGTGTTCAGTAAAGGCCCAATACACTTTCCAGCGGCCCTTTCATGAGGGGCACTTGGAACGCATATTCGAGAATTAGATAAAAGAAGATCGCAGCGACGACGCCGGAAAGGGCGGAGACGATGAGCGAATAGCCGCCCTGTCGCCACATGACGCAGGTCAGGTAGAGAGCCGTCGCTACGTAAAGTCCCAGGAACATGGCCATGATGACGAAGACGGCAATTGGACCCAGGAAGGAAGCCACGCGCCCCGCTCGTACACGGTCAAGGAAGACTTCCTGTAAATCGTGCCTGCCCTTAACCGATTGGATCAAAGTGCCCACGCTCGCGCCGATGATCAAAAGGCCCATGTAGAAAGGGAAAGCTCCGGATTCAGGGCCCGCGTCGCCCCAGCCAATCCCGAATTCGAGTGCGCCAA
>NZ_JBFUMH010000297.1:0-3354 GCF_054049475.1 Microvirga sp. P5_D2
GCTCACGATCGAGATGATCGAGACGTCCGAGCGGCCCGTGGTTGGCAAGAGCGTGAAGGTGCGGGAAGAGGTCGTCGTGCGCCGAGAGCGCACCCAACGGATCGAGACCGTGCGGGACACCGTCCGTCGCGACGAGATCGAGGTCAGGCACTCCGACGAGAACCATCGCTCCGGCAGGACGCGATCTGTGATCGCCTCCAGCCGCAAGTAAGATCACGAGAGCAACGCCTCATCTTGCACACAGGTCGCAGTTCTCGATCGCGACCTGTGTGCTCGCAAAACGCAATAGGAATGCCGGCCGCGTCAGGGGCTGCACCGGATCACGGGCAACTCCGAACCAGCTCCCTTGATCGCCACTGTCGTGGGCCCCCCACGCCCGCCAGATAGATAACTTGGGAAGGATTGTTCGAGATGAAGGTCACCATGAACATCGACTGCACACCGGAAGAAGCACGCGCCTTCTTCGGCTTGCCAGATGTGCAGCCCATGCAGGAGCACCTGATGAGAGAGATGCAGGAGCGCCTGTCCGCCAACCTGAAAGCGATGGATCCGGATACGATGGTCAGGACCTGGTTGCCGACTGCTGTCAAAGGTTTCGAACAATGGCAGGACATGCTCGCATCCCAGATGAACCCGGCAAGGACGAAATAGGAGCCTTGGCGGCCGTCGCGATCCCATCGGGAGCCAGCCTTTGGCGCTGACGCCCACCCTCCAAGGGGGATCTCCATAACAGGCCGCAGATCTCGGTCCTGCGTCATGCCAGTGCGATGTCGAGGTTGATTGGGTTGTAGAGGGTATTGGCGACAGGGGACCATCGCACCGCATGATCGAGGAGCGCCTGGAGTACCTCGCGCGGTGTGTCCGTCTCAATCTGCACGCTGATCCTGATCGTCTCGAAACCGAGACCCTTAAAGTCCAGGTCTCCCGTTCCCCACAGAGCCGCGAAGTCGATGTCGCCCTCGAGCTCAATCGCGAGCCGGCGGATCGGAATCGCGCGGGCAGCCGCGTTGGCCTGGATGCTGACCGACAGGCACGAGCCCAAGGCCGCGAGCAGCGCTTCCGAAGGACTCGGCATCGTGTCGTCATTCAGCGGGCTCAACGCCTCCACGTCGCTCTCGCCGCCAAACGCTGTCAAGTCGCGGATGTGGTGCGTTTGGCTGAAGCGACCCATGGCCTCGGTCCGGCACCGCAGCGTCCGGGTCGACGGCGGCAAGGCCTTGCCTGTTGCCTCGGACGGTCCCTGATCAGGCGACCCGAGAAACCCGAAAGGCTGTCGGGACGTTGGCGTCCTGCGGTCGGTCACTGGGCAGCCTCCTTGAGCGGTGAACGTCGAGGGTCAACCCCGTCCTCACCCGTTCCGGGCCAAGCAAGATCGGTTACCGGGTAAGCTAAATTGCATAGGACCTGACGTGCTGGACTGGGATGACCTTCGTTTTTTCCTGGCGATCGCCCGGCACGGCAGCCTGACCGCCGCCTCCCGCGAACTCAGGGTGGCCCAGTCGACCGTGGGCCGGCGACTGTCATCGCTCGAGGCTAGTCTCGGCGTCCGGCTGCTGCATCGGACCCCTGAGGGATACACCCTGACGCTGGCCGGCCAGGACGTGCTCCGGCAGGCCGAGCGTGTCGAGACCGAAGCCCTCGGGGTGGAGCGATCCGTCGCCGGCCGCGACGTCAAGCTCGCGGGCGCCGTGCGCGTGACCTGCACCGAGACGATCGCGGCGCACATCCTGGCCCCGTGCTTCGCAGCCCTGCAACGGCAGCACCCCGGCATCCTCGTGGAACTGATGCCGGACCCGCGGGTGGTCAGCCTGTCGATGCGAGAGGCCGACATTGCGGTCCGGCTCATGCGCTCTGAGCAACATGATCTCGTCGTGCGCCGGATCGGACAGATCGCCTTCGGCCTCTATGCGGCTCCGGACTACCTGGAGCAGCATGGCGCACCGGACTTCGAGGCAGGCTGCCCGGGTCATCGCCTGATGACTCTGCTCGATGATGTGGAGATCGATCCGCAGGCACAGTGGCTGTCGGACCTCGCGGCACGAGCCAGTCTCGGCATGCAAACCAGCAGCCAAGAGGCGCTGCTGTCCGCCGCCCGGGGCGGTGGTGGCCTTGCCTGTCTGGCCCGCTTCCGGGCTGATCCGGACCCTGGCTTGCGCCGCCTCAAGACGCCGCTCCCGCCGCCGATGACCGAGATCTGGCTCGCCGTACACAAGGACAGCCGCAGCATACCAAGGGTCAGGGTCGCCTTGTCAGCCATTGCCGAAGCGGTGAAGGGCCTCGCGCCCGCACTGAGTCCGCGAGGCTGAGGCCGCCCAGAGCGGCCATGCATCTTCGCATAGTGGGTCACCGGATTTGCACCGGATCGCACGACGGGGAACGGCGTTGGGTTCAATGTGCAGGCCGCGCCCAGCCGTGGCGACTGCAACGCGGCCCTTCCTGCCCCAACTACGGTGATCGTCGATGTCCTTGCGCTCTCAAGGTCGGCCGTCCCCCGTCCTCATAGGAGATCACGATGACCTCTACAGCATACCCCGACACTCCACGTTCGCGGGGCAACACCGACGCTCCTCACGTCAGTGGGGTGACCCCCGCCGAGGATGCCCGCACGATCCTGATCAACACGGTCTCATGGGGCGCCGTTCTGGCTGGCGTCGTCACGGGCCTCGTCGCACAGCTCGTCCTCAACATGATCGGGATCGGGATCGGCGCTTCGACGCTTGATCCCATGACCGGCGATAACCCGGCCGTCAGCAGTTTCTCGATCGGAGCCGGGATCTGGTGGGCGCTGTCGGGCATCGTCGCTGCCTTCATCGGCGGCTATGTCGCGAGCCGCCTGTCAGGTCAGCCGAAGGTTTCGACCGGTGGCTGGCATGGCCTGACCTCCTGGGCGATGACCACGCTGGTGATCTTCTATCTGCTGAGCACGGCGGTCGGCGGTCTCGTTGGCGGCGCGTTCAACACGGTCAGCGGGGCCCTGGGTGGTCTTGGCCGCACGGCGACATCAGCGGCCCAGACGGCCGCGCCGGCGTTGGCCAATAGCACTGATCCATTCGCCTCGATCGAGCAGTCGCTGCGCGGCTCGACCGGCAATGATCCGGCCGCCTTGAGGGACACCGCAGTCGCCAGCATGCGTGCGTTGGTGACAGGCAACCAAGCCCAAGCCAACGATGCACGCGAGCAGGCTGCGCAAGCACTCGCCCGCTCGCAGAACATTCCGGTCGAGGAGGCACGCACCCGCGTTGCCGGTTACGAGAAGCAGTACCGCGAGACCGCGGACCGGGCCAAACAGCAGGCGACGCAGGCTGCCGACACGGCGGCCAAGGCCGTCTCCCGCGGGGCCCTTCTCGCCAGTCT
>NZ_JBFUMH010000298.1:0-3322 GCF_054049475.1 Microvirga sp. P5_D2
CCCCTTGCGCCCGCGAAAGGAGCTCTGTTCGGAGATGGCGGCATCCTTGCAGGTGAGTGCGATGCTCTTGCCGTGCGCGAGCTGCACCTCAATCTGGCGCAGCTTGGCGATGATCTGCTCTGAACTGAACCTCTTCTTCGGCATCTTGAGCTCCTTGGTTCCAGGTCAATTCTCTCAATCAACCTGGTCCAATTCCACCCAGTCAGATCACCAGCCACATTGCATGATGCGGGCAATGCCGGCAGCGTCGTTGCGGTCGTTCTTGTTGATCTGCATCTTCAGCGCTGCCTTCGCATGGCGGGCATCGATGCAGATGACCGGCAATCCCAGCTCCGTCAGCTTGCTCCAGAGCCACGTCGCAGTTGATCCCGTCTCAAGCCCACCCGAGCCACATGCGGCACATGGGAATGAATGAAGCCCGCGACCGCCTCCGGGTCGGAGGGAACCATGCCTTCGCGCACGATCTTCCCCGTTTGATCAACAATGCAGATCGCCGTCAGCTTCAGCGAGACGTCCAGTCCGACATAGTGCTCCATGGCTACCCTCCATCATGCGAGGCCCAGCGGTGGGCCTCATCGATCCTTGGAGAGCCGATTCTCAAAGCCAGGTTATGGCGCGGGCTCCGGAATTACCCCATGTGTAAAAACGCTGGCGGCGGGACAAGGCAAGCAGTGGTAGGATAGCCCAGCCTTGTTTGGGGGGATCCGATGAGACGCTTTGTCGAAGGCGTGGATCGCGGCCAGACCACCCTGTTTCCCGAAAGCCTGGACGACTGGGTCGGTGAGGACAACGCGGTGCGCGTCATTGACGTCTTTGTCGACGCGCTCGATCTGAGAGGCCTCGGCTTTGACGGTGTTATGCCCGAAGCAACTGGGCGCCCCTCATACCATCCCGCCATCCTGCTCAAGCTGTACATCTACGGCTATCTCAACCGGGTGCAGTCGAGCCGGCGCTTGGAGCGTGACGCCAGTCGCAATGTCGAGCTGATGTGGCTGACCGGCCGCCTGATGCCGGATCACAGGACCATTGCCACCTTCCGCAAGGACAGCGGCCGGGCCATCCGTCAGGTCTGCGTCCAGTTCGTTGTGCTCTGCCGCAAGCTGGGGCTGCTGAGCACCGCCAGCGTGGCCATCGACGGCTCCAAGTTCAAGGCCGAATACTACTACAGCCATGTCGAGCGCGGGCTGACGCTGCGGCGCTACTGGACCACTGCCTGTCACACCTGCCCGCTGAAGAGCCGCTGCACGACGGCCAAGGAGCGCCGGATCGTGCGCTGGGAGCACGAGGAGGTGCTGGAGGCGGTGCAGCGCCGGCTTGATCTGAACCCAGGAGCGATGCGCCAGCGGCGCGAGGTGGTCGAGCATCCCTTTGGCACGATCAAGCTGCGCATGGGCGCCACCCACTTCCTGATGAAGACCTTACCGAAGGTGGCCAGCGAGATGGCGCTGCACGTGCTCGCCTACAATCTCACCCGGGTGCTGAACATCCTGGGCATCCAGCCGCTGATGGCCGCCCTCAGGGCATAGGGGCAGGGCTGTGCTCGTGCCATCACGCCTCTGAGGCGCCCAACGTTCGCCTCAGAGGCGATGAGAGCGTCATTCCGCCGATGATCAGCCCGCCCGTGCTCACCGATGATGGTGATGGGCTTTGGAGCGTGGAAAGCCGCAGCCCGTCTTCTGCCAAAGCGTTTTGACACGACCAAGACCCATTTCAGACGTTTCGAGCATCGGGCCCATGTATTAGACCGCACAAGCAGTTCCTGAGCCTAGCGCAAGGCCTGCTGGCAGGCGACGCTCTCAAGGCCGGGTTCGACTTCTGGGTGTGGCGGTCACGAGGCACACCCGCTAAGAAGTTCTACGCAGCCTACCCGCGTGCGGAGGGGTTCAATGACGACCCCGCAATGGGCGCTTCTCGGCTTTGCCGTCTGGACGCTTCTCGTGCTCTTCGGAACGGTCGGGGTCTACCGATGGTCGAGGATCCACAAGGGCAGGGTGAGGATTTCCGAATGGCAGGCCGACCGGCCCCAAGGCAGCGACTGGTACCAGCGTGCCATGAGGGCTCACATGAACTGCGTCGAGAACCTGCCGGTCTTCGCCGCGATCGTCCTGTGCGCCACCGCAGCCGGCGCGGACGGCCGCCTGCTTGACTGGCTGGCCGGGGCCATCCTGGCCGCGCGGATCTGCCAGACGACGGTCCACCTCGCTTTCGCGCCCTCCGATGCTGCCGCCTCGGTCCGGTTCGCGTTCTTTTTGGTGCAGGCGATCTGCATGCTGGCGATGGCTGCGGCTGTCGCAGTCGCGGCGGCCGGATAGCGGCGGCACCTCGGAATGGGGCGATGGCATGTTTCGTCGTCGCGGGGAGGCGAGCGCCTACCCCGGTTACGGACAGGAGGATCAGGACCACAGGCAGGAGAAACCTATGACCACCCGCGACCGCACCGTGCCCCATGCGTTGCCTTTAATCCGTGATGCCTGGGAGGGGCGCCATGACCCCTAGGGTTCGTCTGACGCTGTGCTGCCGCATCGGGCTGGTTGTGACGTCCTTCGTGCTTATCGGCGCCATTGTCGCCGAGCCCCTGTTGCGGCCGCTCTGGTCGCCGCAAGTCGCCATCGCCCAACTTGGCACGGGCGGCTCGCGTTAAGGAACGATTGCCAGCTGTTACCCGCCGGGCCCGGGCCCGTGACGAGGCTCGCAGACGGCATCTACGGCCGGGTGACGGAGATGCCGAGGCTGTCGAGCCGCAGGCCAGCGCCCGTGGTCACCAGCGTGTAGGTTCGACCCTTGACCGCACTGAAAGTGCAGCGCCCGTTCGGGCGGGGCCTGCCGTCGAGCGACAGGGCCGGCGAGTCTTGATGGGGATCCTCGCTCCCGCCCGCCATTCCCCTGGCGCTCGCCTCGACCTCGGCATTCTCCGGTGCCAGGAACTCCACCGTGTAGGACTTCCGCGGCTTTCTGCACCTCTCCCCGATGGCCTCGATCGTCTCCGCCGCAAAGGCGGAAGCGGCGAACAGCGCAACCGCGAACCCACCAATTGGAAGCAGGGCAAAAGGCTTTGGCACCATGGCACTGCTCCTTCAGGGCAACTTCCCAGGCCTGCCGTCGGTTCGTGCCGCGCCAAGCGATCCTGAGGCGGCTGTCAGCTCCACCATGATCGTCGGATTGTTTCTCCCTCGGGTCGAGGCTGTGTCAAAACGCGGGATCTGGTAATCTGGTGGGGTTAGCACGGACTGGAGGGATCGCGATGAAGCGGTTTGTCCAAGGCCAGGAGCGCAGCCAGGGCACCTTGTTCCCGGCCTGCCTCGACGAGTACGTCAGCGAGGAC
>NZ_JBFUMH010000299.1:0-3308 GCF_054049475.1 Microvirga sp. P5_D2
GGAAAGGGCAGGTCTGAGAACCTGCCCTTTTCATTTGTGCTGGGATGTAGCTCGGCTTACTTGGTACGCCGGTAGACGGAGGTGAACGACACGTTCATTCCACCGCAATTGTTGTTGTCCTTGACCAGCAGATACGGCCCAAGGCGCTGCATCTGGACCTTGCAATCCGCCTCGTCCGCTTGATCGAATGGAAGTGTGCCGTTCTCGCCAATTCCGAATGAGAGGATGGCACCCTCGACCTTCGTCTCCCCCTCCAGCGACCCGATATTGATGGCGCCGCGTTTGACCCGCTCGGGATCGGAAGCGCCCCAGGTCGCATCGCCCTTGATCGCCAGAACACCGGCCTTATCGACCTGCTCGATCACGATGCTCTGCTCCGGGCCGCTTTGCCATCGCCCTATCCAATCCTTTGCTCCGACGTCCGGTTGATCCTGCACGATGGAGATGGCGGAACGCGGGAGCCAGCCGTCCGTGACGCGCCCCTGCTTGCCGGCATAGCTCGCGCAGACGAAGTCACCCTTCGTGCCGATGATCACGACTTCGTCGCCTGAAACGAGATAAGGCTTGTCCTGGCAGGCCGCACTTTTGTTAGGGCAGCCGGCTTTGAGGATCGACGTTTTCAGGAAATTGACGCGGGGAGACTGATTGTTGACTCGGCCAAGGGCAATAGGGCCGTTCACGGAGCGGCCCGGATCTTCATAGCCGTAGGAAAAGCAGTCGGTCCCTTCAGCGAAGGATGAGCTTGCCCAGAGCACGCCAAACGCCGCGAGAGCAACGGTCTTCGCCGTGCGCTTCCGAACCATGACCCTAACCCTCCGTCGTAGACTGAACACGAGCTCGCAACGGCGGGCTTCGCGCAGACGGAAGGCCGCCGATCAGCGAAAAGCCGTCTCGTAGAGCTCAGGCTTGAATCCTACGACTAGACGGCCGCTCAAGTCGAGCACGGGGCGCTTGATCATGGACGGCTGGTCGACCATCAGCGCGAGCGCCTTGCGCTCATCGATGCCAGTCTTCTCAGCATCCGGCAGCTTGCGAAACGTGGTGCCGGCGCGATTGAGAAGCGTTTCCCAACCCACATCGCGCGCCCAGCCCTCGAGCCGCGCGCGGTCGATGCCTGAAGCCTTGTAGTCGTGGAAGGCGTAAGTCACGCCTTTGGCATCGAGCCAGGCGCGCGCCTTCTTCATCGTGTCGCAGTTCTTGATGCCGTAGAGCGTCACCGACATGGGTTATTCCCACTCGATGGTGCCGGGCGGCTTCGAGGTGATGTCGTAGGTCACGCGGTTGATGCCCTTCACCTCGTTGATGATGCGGGTTGCCACGCGGCCGAGGAACGTCATGTCGAAGGGATAGAAATCCGCCGTCATGCCATCGACCGACGTCACGGCGCGCAATGCGCAGACATGGTCGTAGGTACGCCCGTCACCCATGACGCCGACCGTCTTCACCGGCAGCAGCACGGCGAACGCCTGCCAGATTTCATCGTAGAGACCGGCATTGCGGATCTCTTCGAGATAAACCGCGTCTGCCTTGCGTAAGATATCGAGCTTCTCGCGGGTGATCGTGCCGGGAACGCGGATCGCAAGGCCAGGACCGGGGAACGGATGACGGCCGACGAAGGCATCCGGCAAGCCGAGCTCGCGGCCGAGCACGCGCACCTCGTCCTTGAACAGCTCGCGCAATGGCTCCACGAGCTTCATCTTCATGCGCTCAGGGAGACCGCCCACATTGTGGTGGCTCTTGATGGTGACGGAAGGACCACCGGTGAAGGASACGCTCTCGATCACRTCGGGATASAGCGTMCCYTGCGCSAGGAAATCCGCGCCGCCGATYTTCTTCGCYTCYTCGTCGAAYACGTCGATGAASAGCYKGCCGATGGTCTTGCGCTTCACCTCGGGATCGGWGACGCCTTCCAGCGCTCCGATGAAGAGATCTTGCGCCTGCACATGGACGAGCGGGATGTTGTAGTGGTCGCGGAACAGCGTCACCACCTGCTCGGCCTCGGAAGAGCGAAGCAAACCGTGATCCACGAACACGCAGGTGAGCTGGTCGCCGATGGCCTCGTGGATAAGCACTGCCGCCACTGCCGAGTCAACGCCGCCCGACAGGCCGCAGATCACGCGGCCTGTGCCTACCTGGGCGCGGATGCGCTCGATGGCCTCCTCGCGGAAAGCCTTCATGGTCCAATCGCCCTTGCAGCCCGCGATGTCGCGCACGAAGTTGCGGATCAGCTGCGCACCCTGCGGGGTGTGCACCACTTCCGGGTGGAACTGCACGCCGTAGTACTTGTGCCCCTCATCGGCCACGACCGCGAAAGGCGCGTTCTCGGAAGCCGCCAGCACTTCGAAGCCTTCGGGAAGCTTCGTGACCCGGTCGCCGTGGCTCATCCACACGGGATACTTCTTGCCCACCTGCCACACGCCCTGGAAGAGCGGGCTTTCCGTCAGCACCTCGATCTCGGCGCGGCCGAATTCGGAATGGTGCCCGCCCTCGACTTCACCGCCGAGCTGGGCCGCCATGGTCTGCTGGCCGTAGCAGATGCCGAATACCGGAACGTCTGTGTCGAACAATTCCTGCGGAGCGCGGGGCGAGTTGTCGGCGGTGACCGATTCCGGCCCGCCCGACAGGATCACGCCCTTGGGCTTCATCGTGCGGATGGCCTCGGCCGCCTTCTGGAACGGCACCACCTCGGAATAGACGCCATCCTCACGCACGCGGCGGGCGATGAGCTGGGTTACCTGGGAGCCGAAATCGACGATGAGAATCTTGTCGTGGGTCTGGGTCATGATCTATCGCGTGAGCGTTGTGCGGAAGTACGGGAGCCCCCGTGCTTTACCCTCATATTTGTCGGCCTGTCATGCCTTTTGAGTCCCTGGGATGCGGCACCAGGCTTTTTTAGCGCCTTTCGCCCCATGCCACTCTTGGGCTCGTGGGCTTGCATCAAGGTCTAATCCTTCGTCAGAATGGCGATGTAGAAGCCATCCGTGCCTGTCTTCAAAGGTGTCAGCTGAAGACCATAGGCTGTCGGCCTGACAATCTTCTGCAGGCTCTCAAGCCCCGCTGATGCCAGGACCTCCGAGGGCTTCAAGGGCTTGAAGCCCGCATACCTTTCCATGAAGGCGGCGAGCGTATCGTCGTTCTCTTCCGGCAGGATAGAGCAGGTGATGTAGACGATCCGTCCGCCCGGTTTCACCAGGGCGGCGGCACGGTCGAGAACCGTGGCCTGCTCCTTGAGGCGGACCTCAAGGCTGCCAGGGCGCAGACGCCACTTGGCGTCGGGATTGCGCCGCCACGTGCCGATGCCCGTGCAC
>NZ_JBFUMH010000300.1:0-3270 GCF_054049475.1 Microvirga sp. P5_D2
ATATTCACCCGCTGCCTAGCTCATGCAGCCCCACCCGCGATCATGGGTAAATAGGAGCGCGGGCAGAAGCGCTATGGCACGAGAGGCTGAGAGGAGGCTCCTTGAAGGAGCCTCCTCGTCTCTCGGTCAAATCAGCAGCTCATAGACGCCTCTCACGACATCTAYGTGCGCCTCCAGGCGCGCCTCCAGCGTCGAGGCGTTCTGTAAGGCATAATCATGCTCGTAGAATACTTGGTCGTATTGATCGACCGGGGGCGGATTGGGGGGAGAGGAGGCTGTTCCATCCTCGACGCCCGCTGAATAATCCAGCCCACCGTAGAAGCCGTAATACAATCCGTTGTCGCCGAGATGAAAAAATTTCGGATTCGGAAGCATGTCATCTCCTCCGCAAATCTTGTGAGGGAATGGACATACTTGCCGCCAACTTTGTCAAAAAACTGGGCAGAGCCAGGACTGGAGTGTGGCAGGGAAGGGTGAAGAGAGGGTTGCTATAGGTATGGAGAATCCCTCCGATTAAAATGCATCATGGATCCACGCAAATTCATATATAAAATCGATCTAAGCGAACCTCTCGGCAAAGGGGCGGCTCTCCCGGCCAGGCGCCATTTTGAGAAGGTCACAGACGAAGGCTCATGGAAAAATGAAAGTCGGAGACTGCTTTCCTCAGATGAGATTGATGAGGGGACGCGAGCTTTCTTCCATGAACAATGGATAGTCGCAGGCCACCGAATGAGAGAGCAGCTAGGAGACGACAACCAGCTCCTTCGCATGGGTCGTCCTTCGCATAATCCCAGACGCAGTGAATGGACTTGCCGGTTGGCCCGGTGAGGCTTTCATCCCGCCATACATTTTGGCGACCTTGCGCAGTCCGCGCATACCGCTCTCGAAGGGGACAAGTGCGTGAGCTCTGGCGTGCTGCACCGCTCTAATGAGGCCGTGAATCACGGGGATATCGGTACCATCCCTCTTTTGGCGTATGCATCGGGAAACTCGTCTTATGCGTTTCCTGAACTAGTCCGCCTGACACAACTGGGGAGCTCCACGGCCCCCAGCTCCTCGGGTCAGTCACACGAAAGGTACCAACCATGAAAAGCCTTGTTCTCGTCCTGGCACTTGCAGCCACTCCCGCAGCAGCACAGGGCGAGCGCGTTACGCTTCACAGCCTTCACGTCCTTTGCTCGACAGCGGCCACGGCAAACCACCTGAGCGAGCTGCGCGGCAACAACAGCGCTTGGACGGCACAGGTCAAATCGGAAACCGCGCAGAAGCACTGCACGATCCTGCCAACGGCTACGAACGTGTGGGTGGAGAGCCGCTCCGGGGCGCTGGCATGTGTCAAAGGCGATGACATGCCAAGCTGCGGATGGACCGTGCTCGATGCAATCTGATAGCTCCGTAAGTCGAAGGAGGGAATATCAATCTCCCTCATTCCCCTCCCTCCCTGTCCTGAGAGGGCGAGGAACTCGGCCTCCTTGGCGCGCAAGCTGCCTGAAACGCATACGCCCGCCGAGAAGCGGGCGAGGTCAGTTGCTGCAATACGCCCCCATAGGCAGTTTGGCCTAACACTTCAGAGGTGCATCGCACACCGTTGCAGCACCTCGTGCAAATCAGATACTGCGAACCTTGCCGTGGGGGCAATACGGTACAAAGGCCGCAGACTGGGATCATCAGAGTCTTGGCACGGCCCTTTTCCATGTGCCAGTCAGCGACCTTCGTCATGCCAGGGGTATGGCAGGGACGGGCGAGGAGAGGGGTGAGAGCAACAGACTGCCAAAAAAAAAGCGCCCCCCAGACAGGCGGGCGCTTAGGTACGGTCCGCAGGGGGCAGATAACGGGACCGGGATCGTTGAACTTCAACGGCTGGAGAATGGTTCAGAGACCCGCTGCGCTCTTTCGAGTTAACCACCAGCCTGTTCATTCCCTCCTGGTGGAGAGAGGCTTGACGGTTGTCGCCGCGAAGAACTCGCGAATATGAATCAAGCATATATGGATTATTCGGGAGTAAATTGGCAGGGGTGGCACGATTCGAACGTACGTTTGAGGATTGGATCCCTCAAAAGCTCTGCCAAATGAGCTGCACCCCTGTATTGCCATAAATAATAGCCTACGTTCACAGGCCTGCAAGTTATCCCTGAGGGAGTTTTCTGGCAAAAAGGGGTGATATTCACGGTAGAGAGGTGGAGGAGCTTGGCTATAGCCTCGACTCTGCGACTAGGTTCGACGGGTCTCGCGCTCCGGGGAGTGGAGCGACGGAGGTCACAAAATCCCTCATGTCAATTCTCCTTCAAGGGAGGGCAGAGAAGGGGTGGAGAGAGCTTTGGCTATCGTTTCGACGATGCCTCGCTTAGCCCCGGTCTCGATGGCAAGGAGTGGCATCAGACGACGACGACCCGCAGCCGCTTGTTGTCGGCCTCCGCCTGCTCATAAAGTGCCCGCCATTCGGACGCTGACTTCTGCCAATATTCCTTGTGCGTACCCATCTACTCCCTCCATGTCATGAGAGGGGCGGGAAGGGAGGATTCTTTGTTCGACGATGCTACTCGCCTTTGCAGCTTGGCAGTGAGGCGCATGCAAGACGCAAACTCGCTATTCTAGAGAGTGCCTTGAAGTGATGTCGCTTAGGTAGGACGTCTCAGCTGCTTCGCAACGGATGGCGCCAGTAAAGCTTCGCCCATGATCGAAGACCACGAACAAAGAATTTCCACCTGAGTTGAAAGGAGTTTCTTGTCTCTTGGGCGCTCGATCCCGCTTACATGCCTAGCGCCCTAGGCGCTTGATATTCGCTCTGACCCTCCTGCGATATCCCCTGACCACCTTATGCGGCGTTCCGCCCATGGCAACGGTGGTGGCCGCTTCGCCGAAGGCTGCTACCTTCTCCGTGACCATTCTGAGGTTTTCGGCTGGCGATCCTTGGCCTAGTGACATCTGAGACATGCGAGTCCAGACCACGCTTTGGGACTCAAGCCCAAGCATTGCGGTCTCAAAACCTAATCGAATCCAGGAGGGGAACATCTGATAACTCTAAATGGGGTGGTAATCGTTAACTTGGGGCAGCCTTAAATGATCCCGCGCCGCTTGTATCGCGCCGGCATCCATTCCTCCCTTCCCCGATTGGACAGGAAGGCGTTCAAGCACTCGATCAAATTTCGCGAAGTGAGTGCGGAACCGTCATTTGCCAAACAGCTTGGTTTATACTGGCAATTGGCCAGATCCTCTCGCGACCTCTCGACGCTTCGCAGAAGCGCCCAAGCCGCTCAGTGTCAGGGAGGG
>NZ_JBFUMH010000301.1:0-3231 GCF_054049475.1 Microvirga sp. P5_D2
AGGTTRCTCTGGAGCTTAGCTGCCGTRAAGTGCCCTTCCTAATCTATTCAGGACATCATGAGGACCGCCAGCTTCTGGGGGACTTGCAGCTTGTGCCCTGGATTGAGAAGCCCGCTCCACCTGYCGTGCTGGTCCAAGCCTGTCATCAGCTTGCGGGCGAGCATCCCTAAACTCTTCTGGGGATGCCGTTCGTTCGGCCTGAACTCTCTCTCATGTCGCCCGTTCTTATCAGCGTGGTGGCGTGAGTAGCTGTCGTGTCGAATGAACAAATGTCGGCCCCGTGGAACGAGAGTGATCGGCTGGCTGCCCTGCGCAGCTACCGGGTTCTGGACACGCCGCCAGAGCCCGAATTCGACGATCTGGTACAGCTTGCCGCCCATTGCTGTCAGGCCCCCATTGCTCTCATCAGCCTCATCGACGAGCGCAGGCAGTGGTTCAAGGCCGAGGTGGGGCTTGGGATGCGCGAGACGCCCCTCGACCGCTCGATCTGCCTCAGCGCCATGCTTCAGCCGGGGCTGACCGTCGTTCCGGACCTACTTGAGGATCATCGTTTTGCCAGCAATCCTCTCGTGACAACGGAGCCACGCCTGCGCTTCTATGCCGGGGCGGTGTTGCGAGCGCCCGATGGGGTGCCTTTGGGAGCCCTGTGTGTGCTCGACCATGCGCCCCGTGACCTCACAGAGGAGCAGGCTGCTACCCTCACCCTGCTGGCGCGACAGGTGATGTCGCAGTTCGAGTTGCGCCGTGCCATTGCCGAGCGGAATGAGCGATTGGCGGCCAGCCACCAGATCGAGCAGCGGCAGTCTTTGCTGGTCCGCGAGCTTCACCACCGGGTGAAGAACACGCTGGCAACCGTCCAGGGCCTCGTCGGAGCCACAGGCCGATCCAGCGGCAGCTTTGACGAGTTCTACCGCTCGTTCTCAAAACGCATCGCCTCCTTGGCGAAGACCCACGACCTGCTGACGGAGGACTACTGGCAGACAGCGCCCCTGCGGGAGATCGCGCTTGCGGAGCTAAAGCCCTTTGCTGAGAGCCGACAACCGCGTTTCATGCTGATTGGACCACAGGTTGAGCTTTCGGCTGATCTGGCGGTTCCGGTGGGTATGGCCCTTCACGAACTCACCACGAATGCGCTCCGGTACGGGGCACTTTCGGCCCCGACTGGCTATGTGCGGGTTCAGTGGAGCGTAGGTGAGGTTGAAGATGTCAGGAAGCTTCAGCTGGAATGGAGCGAATTCGGTGGTCCGCCTGTGAGCGAGCCGGAGCACCAAGGCTTTGGCACTAGACTTCTTCTGCGGGTTATTCCGATGCAGTGCAATGCCGAGGTAGAGGTCCATTATGACAGGACAGGCTTACGGTTCCAGATGAGTGCACCGCTGATCGAGCAACGGCTGGTCCCAACATATTGATGGATGTGTGGCCAAATAGGTGCGGCAAAGCTCAGTCTTTGATACTTTTTAGCACCCCTTGCGACGCTTTTTGATAAGCGGGTGTTGGACGACCGCGCATTCGACGAGAGGGCTCTATGGCTATGAAGTATGTCATGCTCCGACTCAATGACGGCGAGTTGCTCCCGCTGCTATTTCCCGAGTTCATGCAACACTCTCATATGGCCCAGTCAGTTCCGGCGACCGTAGTGAGTGCCGGTCGCGTTTATCTGGAAAACGGAAAGATCAGTGCTCGTGGAGCATCAAGCTCATTGAATGTGATCTCGCGCGAAGAGGATAGCGGCATTATTCAGGCGTATTTTGATGGGGAGA
The DNA here is from genome assembly GCF_054049475.1 of Microvirga sp. P5_D2. Taxonomy (NCBI): domain Bacteria; kingdom Pseudomonadati; phylum Pseudomonadota; class Alphaproteobacteria; order Hyphomicrobiales; family Methylobacteriaceae; genus Microvirga; species Microvirga sp. P5_D2. The sequence goes on from NZ_JBFUMH010000301.1 coordinate 1,761, forward strand.
ATGTCATTCAGCAGGAGCTTTAGTTGTAGAATCCTGGACTTGATTTGACGGACAGTGTCAGAGCGAGTTGCAGTCTGGCAGCTTGAATGATGGCTTGGGGCACCAGCGGGCCCATAAGCCCTGCGCCTGCGGCGCACCGCGAAGCGGCTGCGGGGCTTGACCGCCCGCCTTGCCCAAGCCGAGAGCAGCCATGCCAGAATGGCGGGTTCCGAACTCGGCTTCCTCGTACAGAACACGACTTGGTCCGACACTGTCCGACAGGTCAAATCCTGGCTTTCACACTTTAGTTCTCCACAACTCGACTTGTTAGGGGTCTCCAATCCTGGTGCTTGCACCCGCGATAGTTTGTTCTGGCGCAGCCTTCTTCCGATAGGAACAGGACATTGGCCGCACAAAGCACCCCAACAGTTCAAGACCTGTTCCTAAAGCACGTTCGCGATCACAGAGTTGAAGTCACCATCTTTCTGGCGAACGGGATCAAGCTTTAGGGCCAGATTAAATCGTTCGGCAACTTCACCATCCGGCTTGTCCGGGGCAATGGGACGCAGATCTCCTACAAGCATGCGATCTCGGCTATCTAACCAGCGATGCCCGTCGAACTGACGGACCCAACTTCATTCGGGTAGCAGAGGCGCAGCTACTGACTTTATTGCGATCTGCGGAGGAACGAGACGGAGATGATCGGCCGGGAGGGTGTTACCGGGTGCATGTCTCGTTGAGGATTGTCGCTTTCAGTAATCGATCTGCCCCGATGTCCTCCGGGCTTTCGATTTCAAGCAATTCTGCAAGTCTGGTTCGGGCACGATTGACCCGGCTCTTGATCGTTCCAATCCGTGCTCCGCAAATCTCAGCCGTCTCCTCGTACGAGAACCCCTGCGCTCCCACGAGCAGAAGCGCCTCCCGTTGATCGAAGGGCAGTTGGGCTAATGCAGCCTTAAGGTCCTCCACATCCAGATGGGCGTCCTGCTCGGGAGCCACAGCAAGGCGGGCTGCGATGCCGCCATCGGGGTCTTCTACCTCACGCCTTTTCTTCCGGAACGCTGTGTGAAACTGATTCCGCAGGATCGTGAAGAGCCAAGCCTGGATGTTGGTGCCGGGCTGAAATTGATTGATGTAAGCCAGTCCCCGAACCATCGCTTCCTGAACCAAATCGTCGGCCTGATCGACATTCCCGGTGAGGGAGATCGCAAACGCCCTCATTGAAGGAATGGACTGAAGAAGGCTGTCGCGAAGGTCTGGGGGCAGTGTCATGGCTTTCCCCTGGAATGAGGCTGACCTAACTGCCTCATGAGATCGCGGAGACGGTCAGGAAGAGGCTCCTCCTCAAGTCTTCCGTACATCGCACGAAGCTGCTCCCCGAGCTTGTCTCGGATAGCAGAGACGGTGCGTGGGTCTGTATGGAGGAAGCCCGTTCGGGATGTTAGCTGGCAATTCTCGGTCTTGTTCATGCGTGGGAACTCCTGAGCTAAGC
>NZ_JBFUMH010000302.1:0-3220 GCF_054049475.1 Microvirga sp. P5_D2
GTCTAACTCATTCAGTGGCGTGCGTGGCTCCAAGCCCTGATTGATTTGCATCAATGCCCCTTCCCCTCCCCCTCCCTAGACAAGAATACTGAAGGCGAAGCTCAGGGCCTCGTCTCATTCAAGAACGGTCGAGACCTATGGCTCACACGGCAGCACCCTCCAAGGGAATGACCTTTGGCGAAGCAGGATCAGCCCTTGCCTTCGCATCTCTGGCTTTCCTGAGCATCATCATCGCGGCGAAGGCCTATACGCCTGAATACGCCTTCCATGCCTATCTCTTCGCCGCTGCCAGCGTTGCAGCGACATTCACTATCATCAACCGTTACTACGAGCGTCCTGCCGCATTGCCGCCGCTGACGATCAACGGCAAACCCAACTACAACATGGGGCCAGTGAAGTTCGCGACCATCGCCTCCGTCATCTGGGGCGTCGCTGGCTTTACCATCGGTCTCCTCATCGCGCTCCAGCTCGCCTTCCCAGCCCTCAATTTTGATACCGCCTGGCTGTCCTTCGGGCGCATGCGGCCCCTGCATACATCGGCCGTGATCTTCGCCTTCGGCGGCAACGTGCTGATCGCGTCGTCCTTCTACGTGGTGCAGCGCACCTGCCGCACACGCATGGTCGGCGACATCGCGCCGTGGTTTGTTGTTCTCGGCTACAACTTCTTCATCGTGATCGCCGGCACGGGCTACCTGCTCGGCATCACGCAGGGCAAGGAATATGCAGAGCCCGAGTGGTATGCGGACCTCTTCCTGACCATCGTCTGGGTCACATATTTCCTCGTGTTCCTCGGCACGGTCATGCGCCGCAAGGAACCGCACATTTACGTGGCGAACTGGTTCTATCTCGCCTTCATCCTGACCATCGCGGTTCTGCACCTCGGCAACAACGCGACGATCCCCGTCTCGATCTTCTCACCGAAGAGCTACATCGTGTGGTCCGGCGTGCAGGATGCCATGGTGCAGTGGTGGTACGGCCACAACGCCGTGGGCTTCTTCCTCACCGCCGGCTTCCTCGCCATCATGTACTACTTCATCCCGAAGCGCGCCGAGCGGCCGGTCTATTCGTACCGCCTGTCGATCATCCACTTCTGGGCCCTGATCTTCATGTATATCTGGGCTGGCCCCCACCACCTGCACTACACCGCGCTCCCCGACTGGGCGCAGACGCTGGGCATGGTCTTCTCCATCATGCTGTGGATGCCTTCATGGGGCGGCATGATCAACGGCCTCATGACCCTCTCCGGCGCTTGGGACAAACTCCGCACGGATCCCGTGCTGCGCCTGATGGTCGTGTCGGTGGCCTTCTACGGCATGTCGACCTTCGAGGGTCCGCTCATGTCCGTGAAGGCCGTGAACTCCCTGTCGCACTACACCGACTGGACTATCGGCCACGTGCATTCCGGCGCGCTCGGCTGGGTCGCCTATGTGTCCTTCGGCGCGATCTACTGCCTCGTTCCGTGGCTGTGGAACAAGAAGGAGCTCTATTCCATGAAGGCCGTTTCCTGGCACTTCTGGATCTCCACCCTCGGCATTGTTCTCTACATCTCCTCGATGTGGGTCGCGGGCATCCTTCAGGGTCTGATGTGGCGTGCCTATACCGGCCTCGGCTTCCTCGAATACTCGTTCATCGAAACCGTCGAAGCGATGCATCCCTACTACGTCATCCGTGCTCTCGGCGGCGCCTTCTTCGTGGCAGGCAGCCTGATCATGGCGTGGAACATCTGGAAGACGATCACCTCCGCCGAGTCCGTCGCCGAAGAAGCACTTCCGGCGCAACCGGCCCTCGTCGCTGCTGAGTAAAGGAATCGAYCATGTCCCTCTGGTCCCGTCACAAGATCTTCGAGACCAACTCGATCATCCTCATCATCGGCGTGCTGTTCGTCATCGCGATCGGCGGGCTCGTGGAGATCGTTCCGCTCTTCTACCTGAAGAGCACCATCGAGAAGGTGGATGGCATCAGGCCCTACACCCCTCTCGAACTCGCAGGACGCAACATCTATGTGCGCGAAGGCTGCTACAACTGTCACAGCCAGATGGTGCGCCCCCTGCGCGACGAGGTGGAACGCTAYGGCCATTACTCCCTTGCCGCCGAGAGCATGTACGACCGGCCGTTCCAATGGGGCTCCAAGCGCACCGGTCCTGATCTCGCCCGTCTCGGCAACAAGTACTCGGACGACTGGCATCGCGATCACCTGAACGATCCCCGCGCTGTTGTGCCCGGCTCCATCATGCCGAGCTATCCCTGGCTCCAGAAGAACGAGCTGGATATGGCTGCTGCCTCAACCGAGCTGAAGGTTCAGGCGACCCTCGGCGTTCCATACAGCGATGACATGATCAAATGGGCTGAGAGCGATATCCGCACTCAGGCCAACGCGGACGATCCCAACACCGCCGAACTCGCCAAGCGCTATCCCAATGCCCAGTCGCGCAATTTCGATGGCAACCCGCGGAAAGTGACGGAAGCGGATGCTCTCATTGCGTACCTGCAGATGCTCGGCACGCAAGTGGACTTCAAGCTCTACGACAACAAGGCCAACGTGCGCTGAGGACAACCGATCATGCCGGCCGCATACAAATTCTTCGCTGAACTCGCCCAGACCTGGGGGCTCCTGTACTTCGTCGCCGTCTTCCTGGTGGTGCTGGTCTATGCCCTCGCTCCCTCGCGGAAGGCCCGCTTCGACGAGGCCGCCCGCATGCCTCTTAAGGAGGACTGATCCCATGGCTCACGAAACACACGAGCAGGTCGATGCCGTCACCGGTGTCACAACGACCGGGCATAGCTGGGACGAGATCCAGGAGCTGAACAATCCGCTGCCGCGCTGGTGGCTGTGGACCTTCTATCTCACCATCGTCTGGGCCATCGCCTATTGCATCGCCTATCCCGCATGGCCGCTGGTCTCGTCCTACACGCGAGGTGCGCTTGGATGGCAATCGCGCGAGGCCATCGAGGTGGATCTCGCCGACCTGAAGCAGCAGCGTTCAGGCATGACGGCGAAGCTCGCGGCGAGTTCTCTCGAACAGATCCGGCAGGATCCGGACATGTTCGCTTTCGCCCGTGCTCAGGGCAAGGCGTCCTTCGGCGACAATTGCGCGCCCTGCCATGGCGCAGGCGGCGGTGGCGCGAAAGGCTATCCGAACCTGAACGACGACGACTGGCTGTGGGGCGGCTCGCTTCCGCAGATCGAGCAGACAATCCGCTACGGCGCGCGCTCCACGAG
>NZ_JBFUMH010000303.1:0-3074 GCF_054049475.1 Microvirga sp. P5_D2
TGCGATGCTTGTGCATCCAGGGGATCAAATCGAATTCCGGGCYCCGCCGCGTCACGTTGTAGAGAACCTGGTTTGTCGCGCAGTTCTTTCCGTCAGCCACGCCGAACAGTTCCTCCATATCGTCCGTATCGAAATTGCTCACGCCCCAATGGCGGATCTTGCCGGCACGGCGCAATTCCTCGAAACCGGCAACCGTTTCCTCCAGCGGTACAGCACCGCGCCAGTGCAGAAGATACATGTCGAGATGGTCCGTGTTCAGGCACCGGAGACTGCGCTCGCAGGCCTGGATCAGATCCTTGCGGCCTGCATTATGTGGGTAAACCTTGCTGACCAGGAACAGCTTGTCCCGTTCATCGGAGAGCGCTTCCCCGATGAGTTTTTCGGAAGCGCCTTCCCCATACATCTCGGCGGTATCGACGAGCGTCATGCCCAGTTCGACTCCGAGACGAAGCGCCTCCATTTCACTGGATCGCTTCGATGAATTCTCGGCGATCTGCCATGTTCCCTGACCCAGCGCAGGTACGGTATCGCCCTTAGGCAGCTTGACTTCCCGTTTCATCATTGACCCTGACATGCAAAGAGGATTTTAGAATCTATTGAAGACGCGGCGACTTCATGAAGCGCGCCCGATCGGCGGACGTGATCGTCACGTCGAACCTGTCCCCCTCCCGTTCGACACTGAGAGGCACATCGACGCCGGCGGGCCCCAAAGCCCAGATGGCGCGATAGAATTCGGCCAAGGATGTGACGGCCTGACCGGCCACCGCATAGATATTGTCCCCTGCGCGCAAGCCTGCTCGTTGAGCAGGCGCATCGCCGGCGAGGCCGATGATCGAGATCTGGTCCTCTTCCGCTTCCGAGGTATAGAAGCCGAGCCACGGTCTCGGCGGCTTGCCAACCCTGCCGAGGGTGAGAAGATCRTCGAGAATGGGTTTCAGGAGGTCGATGGGCACGCTCATGTTCAAGGGAACGACCGCGCCGCCCGCTGCCTGATGCTGGAGTTGCAGGGAACCGATGCCCACCAGATCGCCGCGCGGGCCGATCAAGGCCGTTCCGCCCCAGTTGGGATGCGCAGGAACCGTGAAGATGGCATTGTCGATCAGGTATTCCCAATATCCGGCGAATTCCTGACAGGCCACGATCTGGGCCGCGATGGAATGCGAGCAGCCACCGCTGCCACCGACAACGACCTGATCTCCTGGTGACAACCGATGCGAGTCCCCAAGCGACAATGCCGGGGCATCCAGGGGGCCGAGAGCTTGCACGAGGCCAAAGCCGCTTTCGTAATCATAAGCGATGACATGCGCCTCGACGGCGCGGCCTTTATTGGTCGTGAGCCAGACCTCCTCCGCCTCGGCGATCAGGTAGCCTATCGTCACGACGAGGCCATCGGCCCGGATGACGACACCCTGTCCGGCCCGGTCCGTGCCAAGCGTCTCCGCAGTGAAAGCATCGTCCGGCACCCTCGCCCGCAATGATACAACGGAATCAAGCGCGTTCTGAAGGCTGTAGGCCAATGCGTCCGGATCGGGCTGGAATTCGGGCGGGATTTCCCATTCGTCCGGTGACTGCATCAAGAATTCCTCATATCGCCTGGCATCAACAAGGCCAGATACTGAAGATGGCAAAGAATGCGGCACCTTCAAGCCGCTCTCCTATCCTACCTCGGATGCCCGGGATGTGACGGTTGATGCAGATCAAGGCCGGGAAGACCTAAGTGCGGCAAATACAACGTTATGACGCCAGAACTCATTGCCCGCTACGACCAGCGTGTCCCACGCTATACCAGCTACCCGACCGCTCCGCATTTCAAGCCGGACATTTCGGCTGAAACCTATGCAGGCTGGCTGTCGGAACTTTCACCCGACACGGCTTCGTCGCTCTACCTGCATGTGCCCTTCTGCGCGGAGCTGTGCCTCTATTGCGGCTGCAATACAACCGTCGCGCGCAGTTACAAAGCTGTCGCATCCTATGTGGAGTTGCTGGAGCAGGAGATCGAGCGCGTTGCCCAGCATCTCCCGCGCCGCATGGCAGTAGGCCACATCCATTGGGGCGGCGGCACGCCGACCATCCTGTCCGCGGATGACCTGAAGCGCATCATGGACAGGCTTGGGCGCGCTTTCGACATTCGGACCGATGCGGAAATCGCGGTCGAGATCGACCCTCGCACCCTCACGCTGGAGCATGTGGAGGCCTTGGCGGCTTCCGGCCTCAATCGAGCAAGCCTGGGCGTGCAGGATTTCGACCCGAAGGTGCAAGAGGCGATCAGGCGCGCTCAATCCTTCGAACAGACGGCAAAGGTCGCCACATGGCTGCGGCATGCCGGCGTGACCGGCCTCAACCTCGATCTGATGTACGGCCTTCCCTACCAGACGACGGAGAGTGTCGTCCGCTCCGTCGAACTTGCGTTGAAACTCGCCCCGGATCGCATTGCCCTGTTCGGCTATGCCCATGTTCCCTGGATGAAGCGCCATCAGGCGCTCCTGCCTGAAGAAGCCTTGCCGGATGCGATCCAGCGTGTCGAGCAGAGCACGGCGGCCGCCGCTGCCCTTCTCAAGGCAGGATATGTGCAGATCGGCATCGATCACTTTGCAAAGCCCACCGACGCGCTTGTCATGCGCCAGCGTGAAGGGCGTCTTCATCGCAACTTCCAGGGCTATACGACCGATGAAGCCACGACCCTGATCGGTTTCGGGATCTCCGCCATCGGCTCGCTACCGCAAGGCTATGTCCAGAACGCCCCGACGACGGCCGGCTATCGGGAGGCGATCGGCAATGGACGCCTTGCCACAACGCGCGGTGTTGCTCTGACTGAGGATGACCGGCTTCGCCGCAGCATCATCGAGCGCCTCATGTGCGATTTCTCGATCAATCTCGATGACATTGCCTCCAAAGCCGACTTCAGCCCGGAACTGGCAGAGATCGATGAACTTGCCCGAGACGGCCTTGTGAGGCGCGAGGGTTTATCCATCGAGATTCCTGAGGAAAGCCGCCTTCTGGTGCGCAATGTCTGCGCCGTCTTCGACCGGCATCTCGAGGCAGGGGCCACTCGGCATTCGCGCGCGGTCTAACTC
>NZ_JBFUMH010000304.1:0-3053 GCF_054049475.1 Microvirga sp. P5_D2
TTGTCGCCCAGTGGCAGCCCAGACCGCCCAAGGGCAAGGTGCACGAGCGCCTCAATCCGACAAGGCTCGAATGATCAGGCGGCCTGACGAGGCTTGCAGTCGATGCCCCGCTCTTCGCCACGAGGTCGCCCGCGCAAGAAGAGATTGCCACAATCGGCCGAAAGTCGCTTGTCAATCTCATCCGTGGTTGAGATGACCCGGCGCACCTCGTCGGGAAAGGCAAAGAACGGGATCACCGCTGTCCAGTGGCGCTGCCAAGCGGCCGCGATGGCCTCATACTTGCGGCCCCAGACCGAGGTCGCGAACGCCTCCAGGGCCGCTTGGCCGGGTTCGGCATCCTTGGACCGGTCGATCTCCTTCAGGGCTCCCGCCACGGCTCTGCGGTCCTTGTACGACACGAAGCCAAGCGGCCATAGGCCGAGTAGATCACGCCGCCGATGGCGATCAGCCCGCCTACGCCTTGAACCGCAGAGTTAATGCCATCGCGGACGATATCGACCTGAGACTGGTCCACGACACCCAGCACAGTGAGGACAGGCAAAAGCCCGATGATTGCCGTCGGCAGCGCCCCAGACCGGCGACGAAGTTGCCCCATAGGACGCGGCTCTGAATGGGCTTTTCTGCGTTCAACTCGTTCTTGAGAACGGGATCGGCGGCGATGGCTTCCCTTACCGATTCGATGACGATCGGGCGAGCCGTCGGCGTGACAGACACGGATGGACTTTGCACGAGGCGGCCTGCAATCCTGCCGGCCAGATTGAGGAAGATGAGCGGGTTCATGCGAAGATCTTTTTCAGCAGGCTAGCGAGGATATGGAAAAGCCCGCCAGATGCGGCGGGCTGAGAGACGGGAGCCGCTTCTGCATGGCAACGATCTCGTCAGCTCCTTCTTTAATCGCGGGCGCGATTGCCTGCCTTGCCTTTTGCGGGAGTGCTGCCAACCTCCGCATGAGCCTCTCCCTGTTCTGCACTTTCGCCATTGATGAGCTCAACGGCACCGGCTGCGTTGGCCGCCTCGTATTCCGCCTCGGTGACCTTCACCTCATCGCCAGCCGCACGGGCCATAACGACCGAGGCGCGAGGGCGATAATCAAAGCGGCGGGTGTATCTCACGTGCTTCATGACACTCCTCCAAGGGTGCAGGACAGGAGGCGGAACTGCCTCCGATATTCTTCAGGGTCTGTGACGCTCGCGATTGAAAAGACCCTCGTAGGATCCCTTGCGTCGACTGCGCGCCACTCGGCTTGAATGGTTGCGGTCTGAGATGACCACCTCACCCACACATTGACAGGATTGATGCCTTGCAGGCAGCGAGCCGTGACGGTTTCTCTGCCGGTGGATGCAGTCACACGAGCGGCAACCGTGAACACGTCGTTCCATGCGCCTGTCTGCTCGTTGTCGTAGTCGTCGCTGATCTTGCCGCGAGCTCGGAACGTAATCCGGTCGCGAAGCTGTCCTGCACTGGGCATTTAGGCATCCATAGAAAGCTGTTTATGGCGACTTGTGGATAAGGACGGGGATAATGTCTGATCCCCCTCCGAGGGCAAAATGTCAGAGAAAAGTTCCATGAGAAGAGCACGGAATTTTCATTTCAATAGAAAGGTTTGATTCAGAGTCTGGGGCCCAAATCCCGCGCCTGTTCTCGCGTATTCAGGTGCGTCTGTGCCCTTTTCAAAACTTCATATTCTCTTCACGCTCGTTGCGCTGTTCACGCTCGGCAAAGCACCGCTCGTCGCTCCCGTCAGAAACCCAGATGTCCAGATGGTTGTGAGAATGTCTGTCGCGCGTGATCCAGATGCCTGAGCTCTTAGGATCCGTCTGGCAGCATTCATAATCTAGCCATGGTTAGAGAGGCACACTGACGGTGGTCCTCCTCTGGTACCACTCGCCCTGGCTGAGGGTTGTTCATCCTGATCCCTCGGGTCTCAGTCAGGGCGTTTATTCTCCAGCAACCGTCTGTTTGCCGCTCTCTATCACAATCCACTGACCGGGCGCGTTGTGTATCAGCCCGTAGAGATGCGGTGTTCAACCGGCATCGCATGACGCCCTGGCTGAGCACTTAAGCCCCGCTCGGCCGGGCGCTTTCTTTCCGAGCAGGTCGGTGATGCAGAAAGGCCTCGGCACCGTTCGAAGTGTGGCTACTTATAGAATCCGTCTTGATTACTTTGATGGTGTCGGCGCCTATACGCCGCCTTCTGACGGGTTACTCGATTAACGCTGTCCTTGTGCATATCCTTGGCCCTTACACTCATCACTGCTGGTCTAGAGCATCGGATGTTTAATCGGACGCATATCCAGCAGCCTTGAGGTAGTTCCAACATTCTTGTGGCTCGAACAGGTTGCAGATCTCACCGAGGGTGCGCCAGAGCGCGTCCAAGGTGCGGGCTTCGGCTTTGCGCAGATGCGCTTTGATCTTGGCAAAGGTCTGCTCAATCGGATTCAAATCCGGACTGTAAGCAGGCAGGAACAGGAACCAAGCGCCGTGTCCCTTCAGGCATTCCGCCGCCCTTTCACTCTTATRGACTGCGAGGTTGTCGAGGATCACCACGTCGCCTTTGCACAGTGTCGGCGCGAGCTGCGTCTCGATGTAGGTGTCAAAGGCCGAGCGCGKGATCGGGCCATCGACGATCCACGGCGCACTCAGCTCATGRCAGCGCAGCCCGGCCAGAAAGGTATGCGTCKTCCAATGCCCGAAGGGAGCGCTCATGCGTAACCGCTGGCCCTTGCGTGAGCGGCCGCGCAGGCGCGTCATCTTGGTGTTGACGTACGTCTCATCCAAGAACACCAGCCGGTGCRGCTCTTGGCGCATGCGGACCTGACGGTGGTCTCTCCAAGTGCGGCGTTCATCCCGCACGTCGGCGCGTGCGCACTCCGCCGCCATCAGGGCTTTTTTTATARSTGAAGCCGCACCGGCACAGGAAGCGCGAGAGCATCGCCGGGGCCGCGACGATCCCGTGTTCCTCAAGCAAGCGGGCAGCCAGTTCGGGCATGGTGATGGCGGGCCTTGCCTCGACGGTCTGGATCAGGAAAGCCTCATAGGGCACCAGCTTGCCG
>NZ_JBFUMH010000305.1:0-3051 GCF_054049475.1 Microvirga sp. P5_D2
GTCTGATAGGCCTTGAGCAATCGGAATACTTGGCGCCGTGTGATCCGCAGCAGCTGGGCGGCTTCGCGCACCGTAATTCGCTCCGCCACGACGTCCCGCAGAATGTGAACCCGATCGATCTCTGGCCGGCTCATCCCGATCACCGTCATCAGATCCAATCTCCCCAGCACGATCACCCAGGGAGAGTGACATTTGTAACGGGGAGAGGAGTGACCTTTCTAACGGGGTTCTACACCTCGCGAAGTTCCGATAAGCGCGATTATGGATCCGGATGGAGTTGCATTTGAGCGTCCTCGGAAGCCTTCATTGGCACTCATGGCAGTGAGTCAGTAAAGCACCAGTCTATATCGCTTCTTATGCGGGCTTGGTGTGAGCATGAATATTCAAGGAAACTTGGGGAGCCGCCGGTGCCGACCTTACTGCTAGGTCTGTATCGTGCACAAGCTATATGCCTGAGATCGGCCAACGTTGCCTGTAGGTCAAATCAGGAAGTCTGCTGCCCGTCACGACCGTCCGAAATTCCCGGCCAATGCTGACATTCGATCTACTTCCGAGAAGTGCCAGTTGCGGCCCTTCCACCCCTTATGATGTCTCATGCATTTAGGGAAATTCCGCGCTATCATGCGGACATAGTCGACCTGCGGATAAAGTGGCACTCGTCACCTGCTCGACGAAACGCGCCATGAGCATCGCGCCACTGCTCTCCCGGCCGAACAGCACTCGCCAGCCACCCCAGCGCGTGCTGGACTACTACACGGGCCAGTCGACCTTTAGCTTCCGGAGGAGCGAGGACCATGGCGGAAGACAAGCACGAGGTGTTGATCCGCGCCTACATCGACGAGGTCTTCAACGGGCACCGTGTGGACATCCTGGAAAAGTACTGGGATGACGAGTTGACATCGCACTGGCTGGGCATGGAGACGATCCACGGCCTACCTGCCTGGCGCGCGGCGATGGAAGGCTTTTTCGGCGCCTTTCCGGACGCCGCCTACACCCTGGATGACATGTTCTTCGCCGGCGACCGAGGCGTCTGGCGTGGCCGCTGGCAGGCGACCCAGCAGGGCGAATGGCAAGGGATTGCCGCGTCCGGCCGCAATGCGACGTGGACTGTCATCATCATCGGCCGCTTCGCCGAACGGCAAGCTGAAGGAGGACTGGGTCGAGTTGGACCGGCTCGGCCTTTTCCAGCAGCTCGGATGCGTTCCGATTGGGACGTAGGGGGCCTGACATGGACCAGCCTTCTCGCGGCATCATGCCCGTCGTCGGCTCGATCGTATTTCTCGTTGCCGCGCCGGGACTGCTTGGCGTCTTCATCCCGTGGTACGCGACCGGGTGGCACATGGACGCGTCGCTGCTCGGTTTGGAGCTGGTGCGCTGGCTCGGCGGCGCGCTGATCCTCTTCGGCGCCGCGGTCGTGCTCGATTCCTTCGCCCGCTTCGCATTGCAGGGCCGTGGCACGCCGGCGCCGATCTATCCCACCGCGACGCTGGTGGTCTCGGGCGCCTACCGCTACGTGCGCAATCCGATGTACCTCGCGGTCATGGCGCTGATCGCCGGCCAGGGGCTGCTGATCGGGTCCCTGCCGCTGGTGCTCTACGCACTGGTGTTTGGCGTCGTTACCCACCTTTTCGTTCTGGTCTACGAGGAACCGACGTTGCACAGCACCTACGGCGCGCAGTACGAGGCCTATGCCGCCGATGTGCGCCGCTGGCTGCCGCGACTGACGCCGTGCCACAGCGGAGTTCCCGCGCGCCCTACTCCGCCGGCCTGAGTCCGCTGCGGGTCAATCTGAGTCCTAAGGCGAGGTTCGGCGAATGTCTCGATAGCGCTGCATTACGGAAGTACGGCTTACGTCAGCCCCGTGCCAAAAGCGGCCGTTGAGGTGAAAGACCAGAACCGGTGTTGCGGCAAGTAAAATGGTAAAAACCGAGAATGGCGTTGGGAGGACGTTCTTCAACCGAGCAGGCTGGCGGCGAATCTGGCGCAGACGAGGAGCAGGAAGATGCCGAAGGCCACTTCCAGGCGGCGCTTGGAGAGCCGGTGCGCCAGACGTGCACCGACCGGCGCCATCCAGGTGCTGGTGGGGATGAACAGCACGAAACCCAGGAGCGAGATATAGCCCAGCGCCAAGGGAGGCTGGAAGGCAATCACGTCAGGGTAATCGGCCATATGCGGCCAGCCGGCATAGATATAGCCGATGGCGCCCGGGATCGAAATCAGAATCCCCAAGCCGGACGAAGTCGCCACCGCTTGGTGGATGGGCCTGTTGTAGAACGTCATGAAGAGGTTGGAGAGCTGGCCGCCGCCGATGCCCATGAGAGCCGAGAGGATGCCGATGAGCCAGCCATAGGCCACCATGATGGGCTTGGCCGGCATGTYGAGGCCGAAGCGCCAGGTGTCTTTGCCGAAGAGCAGCCGGATGGCCGAGAGGCCGGCCACGGCCACGAACACGCCTTTGAACAGATCTGCGGAGGCATAGCGCGCGATCACGCTGCCGATGATGACGCCAAGCACCACGGGCACGGCCCAGACCCGTAGGATGGTCATGTCAACGGCGCCTTTGGCCYTGTGAGCGGAAAACGAGCGAATGGATGTGGGGATGATGATGGCGAGCGAGGTGCCGACGCAGAGCGGCATGCGGACTTCCTCGGGCRCCTCCAGAATGCGGAAGAGCTCGTAGAGGATCGGCACCGCCACGGCCCCGCCGCCGACACCGAAGACACCGGCCAGCAGACCGGTGATGGCGCCCGCCGCCAGAAGCGCCACCACGAGCCACGCCAGATCGAACAGAGGGATGCCAAACACGAGAAGCCACCTATTGAGGAGAATACTAGCCGGCGACGGGACACAGCCCTCCGGAGTCCCATGAACGAGAGGTCGATTGCCCGGACAGAGGTATCGCGCGCGCGCCTCTCCCCATATGCGGGGAGAGGCGTTTTCTTTCTTAAGCCGCCATCGCCTTCTTGAGGTTCTCGTCGATCTTGTCGAGGAAGCCGGTGGTGGAGAGCCACTTCTGCTCGGCGCCGACAAGGAGCGCGAGGTCCTTGGTCA
>NZ_JBFUMH010000306.1:0-3034 GCF_054049475.1 Microvirga sp. P5_D2
CCCATGCACCGTCGTGGTGAAGGTCACGACGCTCTTGTGAGCATCCACGACTTCCAGCATCGTCGGCTCTCCCACGATCGCCGCGCTCGGCAAAGGCAGATCGTGACCAAGTTTGCGGATCGTATCGACGACGCCGAGGCAGGTCGTCTCCTCGTCATAGGAGAGGAGAATGTGGATCGGGGTTTTCAGGTTGGCGGCCTGGAACTCAGGAATGAGCGCGAGCGCCAGCGCATCGAACGCCTTCATGTCCACCGCGCCGCGCCCATAGGCGCGGCCGTTCTCGACGCGAAGCGTGAACGGGTCCGACGTCCAGTTCTGGCCCGCCACGGGCACTACATCCGTATGACCTGAGAGAACCACGCCGCCTCTGTCCTGCGGTCCGATGGTGGCGTAGAGCGCCGCCTTGTCACCGGCTGCATTCGGCACGCGCACATAAGGCACGTTCCAGCTTTTGAGATAATCCTCGACGAACGCGATGAGGCCTAAGTTCGATTTCGCCGTTTCCGTATCGAACGAAACCAGCTTCGCCAGCATCTCGAGCGGCGTCAGTCGCTGACCTTGGGGGGACATCTATAGCCTCGGGTTATTCCAGTCCCACGGTCTAAAGGGTGAGGCTGTGGATGGCAAACTTGATCGGAGACAAAAAGAACAATAGCTATATATAATATAGTTACATTCAACTTGTCCTGGGGGCTAGGCAATGACGACACTGAGCAAATCCGTCAACTTCAACACTTTGGGCACCGGCGGCAGCCTGACGAAACAGGCAGACGGTACCTTCCTGGCCGTATGGGCTGGAGCAGATGGCATCTACGCCCAGAAGTTTGACGCTGACGGTGGGGAAGTAGACGCTCAGTTCACCATTAAGGCAGGTGCTGCGACTTATACGGATGTCAGCGTCGCGGCCCTCAAGGGCGCCGATGCGGGAAAGACTGTTATCACCTGGATGGAAGGTGGGGCGATCAAGACATGTGTCCTGAGTGCAGATGGGACATCGACAGAGAGCACCGTTGATTGGGGCGGTGTGGATGCAGAAAGTTCGCCTAAGGTCATTGCTTTAGACGATGGGGGCTACTCTATTGTTTACAAGGCTAACAGGGGTGGAACTGTCGGCGATCCATGGCATACCGTGCACACGGTGCGGGAGGGTGAGGCTCCCTTCAACGATACGCTCTCTCCCGATGATATTCATCATGCGTTTGCCGTCCTGACTGACAACGCACATGTTCTTGTCTACGCAAATGCTGGTGGACAGCTCCAAGTCGAAGGTAGCAAGGGCTTCTCGGGGATTGATTACATTGGCCCGGCTAGAGATGTTCATCATTCGGTAACGGCATTGCCTTCTGGCAAATTTGTTGTCACCTGGGAAGATTACACCACAGAGACGGACAGCACGGCAGTTGTTCGGGCACAGCTCTTTGATGCCACCCACAACGCAAGTGGCGGCGTTATCACCTTCGCGAAGCCGGCTGGAACGATCCTCAAAACCACTGTTGCACAGCTCTCGGATGGCAGCCTCGCGGTTCTCCTCACCATGAACAATGCTGGTGACAGAGACGTCTACGTCATCACCAGCGCGGCTGACGGTTCTGCTGTGACGGCTCCCGTCTTCGTGGGATCGAGCCTTGCAGGCGATCAGACGAATCCGAGCATTATCGCTCTGGACGACGGCGCGTTCGTGGTGAGCTGGACTCAGCAGGATGGCACGGGTTTCCACTTCATGTCGGAGATCTATGGCTCGCTCGCTCCGTGGGTCGGCACTGAAGGCCGGGACGTTCATGAAGGCTCCGATGCGATTGACGACATGGATGGCCTCGGTGGCAACGACGAGCTGTTCGGTTTTGGCGGCAGCGACATCCTCAAAGGTGGGGATGACAACGATTTCTTGGATGGCGGAAGCGACAGCGACCAGCTTTATGGCAATGACGGCAACGACGTCCTGGACGGTGGAGCAGGCAGTGACAGGCTCGAGGGCGGTGCCGGCAATGACAGCTATTATGTTGACGATGCCAACGATGTGATCATCGAAACCACGGATGCCGGTGGCGGCTTCGACAAGGTGGTCGTCTCCACCAGCAGCTTCAAGCTATCCGATACCATCGGCATCGAGCAGATCCAGGTTGACATAACCGTCACGACCGGCGTGAAGCTGACCGGCAACAATCTCGTCAACAATCTGATCGGCGGAGTGGGCAGCGATACGCTGGATGGCGGCGGCGCACTCGGCGGCGCGGGCGAGCGCCTCCAGGGCGGGAAGGGCGACGACCTCTACTATGTCCGCAGCCTCAACGATGTCGTTGTCGAAGCGGCCGGCGAGGGTACGGACTCGGTGATCCTGTCCAGCAAGAGCTACGATCACTCCAAGCTCGCGAATATCGAGATCATCCGCTACGACATCGTCGGCACCGGCGGCAATGACCGGATGGACGGTGGAGCGTATGACGATACGCTGAAGGGCGGTGAAGGCGGCGACACCCTTGACGGCGGTGCAGGCATCGATTGGCTCATCGGGGGCAGAGGTGACGACATCTATTACATGACGGCTGGCGATGTGATCATCGAGGAAGGCGGCGGTGGCCGAGATACCATCATCGCATCCTTCAGCGCATCGCTGGGCAACAACACCCAGGTGGAAGTGCTGCAGGCGATGGACGGCCTCACGCCGTTGACGCTGGGCGGCGCCAACATGAACGACACGATCATCGGCAACACCGGCGCTAATACCATCAATGGCGGCTCGGGCAACGATACGCTCGATGGCCGGGACGGTGCGGACGTGATCAACGGCGATATGGGCGCAGATCGTCTCGTCGGCGGTCTCGGAGCCGACACGCTGGATGGCGGCGAGGGAGCGGACATCTTCGTGTTCAATTCCGCCGTGGCTAAAAAGAAGAACCAGAACATCGACAAGATCGTGAACTTCAATGTGAAGGACGATGCCATCTATCTGGAGAACGCGATCTTCAAGAAGCTGGGAAACAAGGGCAGCGAGGCGAAGCCGGCGCAGCTCTCCAAGGCGGCGTTCTGGATCGGC
>NZ_JBFUMH010000307.1:0-2986 GCF_054049475.1 Microvirga sp. P5_D2
CTCGAACCCCAGAGCGCGCTCGAACCCCAGAGCGCGCAGGTTGAGTTCGTCGACGAAGACGTCGATCACCCGCACCGGATTGTCCTCGCTGACGTACTCGTCGAGGCAGGCCGGGAACAAGGTGCCCTGGCTGCGCTCCTGGCCTTGGACAAACCGCTTCATCGCGATCCCTCCAGTCCGTGCTAACCCCACCAGATTACCAGATCCCGCGTTTTGACACAGCCTCGACCCGATCTGGAAGGTTCCCGCGACCAGGACCTACACCGGCTATTTCGATGCCGCCATCGCACGGCTGAAGGCGGAGCGGCGCTATCGCTCCTTCGTCGATCTCGAACGCATCGCCGGCCGCTTTCCCGCAGCGACCTGGCATTCTCCGGACGGCCCGCGAGAGATCACAGTCTGGTGCTCCAACGATTATCTCGGCATGGGCCAGCATCCGGCCATCGTCGAAGCAATGACCCATGCCGCAGCCCGCCATGGAACTGGTGCGGGCGGCACGCGCAATATTTCCGGCAACAGCTACCCCATCGTCGAGCTGGAGCGCGAGCTTGCCGACTTGCACGGCACGGAGGCGGCCCTGGTCTTCACCTCGAGATACGTGTCGAACCAGACCGGCATCTCTACCATGGCCCGGCTCATCCCGAACTGTCTGATCCTGTCGGATGCCCTCAATCACAACTCCATGATCGAGGGCGTGCGGCAGTCCGGCTGCGACAAGGCGATCTTCCGCCACAACGACCTCGAACACCTGGAGGAACTGCTGCAGGCCGCCGGCGCCCGGCCCAAGCTAATCGTGTTCGAGAGCGTCTATTCCATGGATGGCGACGTGGCTCCCATCCGCCAGATCTGCGACCTCGCCGAGCGCTATGGCGCCATGACCTATATCGACGAGGTCCATGCCGTAGGCATGTATGGGCCGCGCGGGGCGGGTCTCGCGGAACGCCTCGGCGTGATGCACCGGATCGACGTGATCGAGGGCACGCTCGGCAAGGCTTTCGGCGTCATGGGCGGGTATATCGCGGGTGCCGCTTCGGTCATCGATGCGGTTCGCAGCTATGCCCCGGGCTTCATCTTCAGCACGGCTTTGCCGCCGAGCGTGGCCGCTGCTGCTGCAGCCTCCGTGCGCCACCTCAAGACATCATGCGTCGAGAGACAGGGGCAGCAAGGTCAGGTCGCTCAGGTCAAGGATGCGCTCATCCGCGCCGATCTGCCCCTGCTTGCCACGCCGACGCATATCGTACCGGTGATGGTAGGCGATGCAGAAGCCTGCAAGGCAGCCTCCGACCGCCTGCTGAAGAAGCACGGCATCTATATCCAGCCGATCAACTACCCTACCGTACCCCGCGGCACCGAGCGCCTGCGCATCACTCCCGGGCCCGTGCACACCAGCGCTCATGTCGAGGCGCTGACCCAGGCTCTTGTCGACACATGGAAGGCGCTCGACCTGCCGTTCAGCGGGCTGGTGCTCCAGGTACACGAGGGCATCCCAACAGCTCGGCGGATGGGGCGCAGACAGTGATCCGCAGTGCTCTTCTCCTGCTCACACCATTATGTGCGGGTGGCCTCTGGTATGGGTTGACAGGCGCGGAGGGACAGGCCTCGGCTCGGATCCCAGTTGCCAAGGCACCAGGGTCCTCAAGTCCGATTTCTGAGGCCCCAGCATCAGTTCAGACCCCAGACTCGCAGAAGAGCCCAGCCGCAGTTGCGGTGATCACCGCTCCTGTCCGCGCAAAGGTGATGCCGATCACTCGAATGAGCATCGGCTGGATCGAACCAACTGCACGGGTGACTGTGCGAGCCCGCATCGACGGCATCATTGTCGAGCGGCATATCCATGACGGTACGGAGGTTGCAGTCGGAGACCTTCTGTTTCGCCTCGATGATCGCGAGCTTCAGGCGCAGATCGCCCGCGGCGAGGCAGCTCTGGACCGCGACCGCGCCGTGCTGGCCAAACCGCAGGCTGCGCTAAAGCGAACCCAAGAGTTGCTGGCTCGGTCCGTTGCCAGTCAGGCCCAAGCCGAAGAGGCCGCCGCTGAGGTCAGGATCGCCGCGGCCAATGTCGCCGCGAGTGAGGCGGCCTTGGCCATGGATCGGGCCAAGCTAGCGCATACCCGGATCACCGCCCCGATCAGCGGACGTGCCGGCGTTGTGCAGGCGGGCGAGGGGGTTCTGTTGCAACTTTGAAGCTTGCGCTGCCTGAGCTACGGGATGAGGGTAGCAAGTGGGGCTAGCGGTGAAGCAGAGTAACAAGAACCTGTTCAAAGGCCGGCAGTTCACGGCGGAGATCATTCTGTGGGCGGTCCGCTGGTACCTGCAGTTCCCGATCAGCTACCGCGATCTTGAGCGCATGTTCTCCGATCGAGGCATTCAGGTCGATCACACCACCCTGTTTCGGTGGATCAAGGCCTATGCACCGGAGTTGGAGAAGCGCATCCGTCTCCATCTTCGTATGACCAACGGCTCCTGGCGGGTGGATGAGACATATATCCGAGTAAAGGGCGCATGGGTTTATCTCTATCGCGCTGTTGATGCGACAGGGCAGACAATCGACTTTCTGCTCTCACCCAAGCGGGATGCGGCTGCTGCCAAGCGGTTCTTCCGGAAAGCCTTGAGGCAGCCCCATACGGTCAATCCGCGGACCATCACTGTCGACAAGAATGCAGCCTATCCTATCGCGACGAAAGCTATGAAACGCGCTGGAGAGCTCTGGCGCTTTGCCAAACTCCGGCAGGTGAAATTCTTGAACAACATCATTGAGCAGGATCACCGGCGTATCAAGCGCCTGGTCCGGCCAGGCCTGGGCTTCAAGAGCGTCACGTCCGCCGCGCAGACGCTTTCTGGTTATGAGGCGATGGCAATGATCCGCAAGGGACAGATCATCGGTGTACCACCCAAGGACATGGGCGCTCAGCGCGACTTCATTGCTACCCTATTCAGCCCAGTCGCGTAGCCTGCGTCCTTGTCCGGCCTTCGCTTGACCTACATC
>NZ_JBFUMH010000308.1:0-2983 GCF_054049475.1 Microvirga sp. P5_D2
CTGGCCAAGCGCCTGCGGGTTTCGACGACGGCCATCGGCCCGACCCTGAGCGCCCTCAACCGCACGCGTCGGGCCAGCAAGCAGGCTGACGGCTCCTGGCTGGCTCTCTGAGAGCGGATCAGGTGCAATCATCAGGCGGGCGACCCCGCCATGCGTATGCAGGCATCGGCTTGATCCTCTGCCGTGCGGCAGCCGTGATACGGCTGCCTCGATCTCAGTCAGCCGTCGCGCACTCGTCCTGCTGGTCCTSGTTGAGYGGGTGGAGGTCTCGGACCATCTGGTGAAGACGGGAGGTGTCGAGATGGGTGTAGATCTGGGTGGTCTCGATGCCGGTATGACCGAGCAGCTCCTGCAGCACGCGCAGGTCGGCGCCGCCTGAATGCATATGGGTCGCAAAGGCATGCCGCAGCACGTGTGGAGAGCCCGCTCAGGGCTGGACAGGCCCGCCGTAACAGCGGCTTCCTTGATCTCGAGCAGCGCCGCCTGTCGCGTCAGGGCTTTGGATCCGTTGCGCACCGAGTGGAACAGCCAAGGGGAGGGGGCTCCACTGGAGTGGGTGCGGGCCAGCGTCTGCCAGAGGGCAATGGCTGCAATGGCTCGCTCATGTAAGGGCACGAGCCGTTGTTTGTCGCCCTTGCCACGCACCAGCAGCATGCGGGTGCCCGGGGGAGCGGCATCGGAGGGCAAGGACAGGGCCTCGCTGATGCGCATGCCGGAGGCATAGAGCGTCTCGAACAGAGCAGCCCTTCGAGCATAGCCGGCCTGACGGTACAGCCCGACTGACAGATCGGCAGCGAGCCTATGGGCGGTCTCCAGCAGTGACGACGACAATTGTAACGGCGGCCTGATGACGACAGAGATGGCTCGTTGGGTGTGACATACATCAGGGTAGGGAGCGAGGCGCCCGGGCTGTCTGTACAATCGATATCCCGGTTGCTTAGCAACCGATCTGAATCGGGTTAGGCTTCAATATTGGCGGGAACTTCCATTCAGCCGCGGGCGTAGAAGCTAACCAGGCCGAAGGGCCACGCTTCTCGATGAGGAAATGCCATGCCTGCCACCGCCGCTCCGCTGACCCGTCGCACGATGGCCTATGTCCTGGCCGGTGGACGCGGCAGCCGTCTTCTCGAGCTCACCGATAAGCGCGTCAAACCAGCGGTCTACTTCGGGGCCAAGTCGCGCATCATCGACTTTGCGTTGTCGAACGCTCTCAACTCTGGCATCCGGCACATTGCTGTGGCTACCCAGTACAAGGCTCACAGCCTCATTCGCCACCTGCAGCACGGCTGGAGCTTCTTTCGCGCCGAGCGCAACGAGAGCTTYGACATCCTGCCGGCCAGYCAACGCGTCTCAGAGACCATGTGGTACGAGGGTACGGCCGATGCGGTCTATCAGAACCTCGACATCATCGAGAGCTACGGGCCTGAGTTCATCGTGATCCTTGCCGGCGATCACATCTACAAGATGGATTACGAAGTCATGCTGCACGAGCATGTGAGCCGAGGCGCTGACGTGACGGTAGGCTGCATCGAGGTCCCMCGGGWKGARGCCAGYAGYTTYGGGGTCATGGCCATCGACACGCAGGATCGCATCATCTCGTTTCTCGAAAAGCCAAAGGACCCGCCCGGCATGCCGGACAAGCCTGAGATGGCGCTGGCCAGCATGGGGATCTATGTGTTTGCCACGCGCGTGCTGGTCGACCAGCTCCGGCGCGATGCTGCGAATCCGGACTCGCACCACGACTTTGGCAAAGACGTCATTCCCTACCTGGTGGAACATGGCAAAGCCGTCGCGCATCGGTTTCCCGACTCCTGCGTGCGATCATCCAACGAAGCTGAGGCCTACTGGCGGGATGTGGGCACCCTGGATGCCTACTGGGCCGCCAACATCGATCTGACCCACGCTGTGCCAGCCCTGGATCTGTACGACCGCGATTGGCCGATCTGGACCCATGCCGAAATTACGCCCCCAGCGAAGGTAATCCGGGAGGCGGCGGGGCAGCGGGGAGAGGTGATTGACTCCGTTCTGTCGGGCGGCTGCATTGTTGCGGGTGCGATGGTGCAGCAGTCGCTTCTGTTTACCGGCACGCGGGTTCATGCCGGAGCGCAGCTTGATCAGGCGGTGGTGCTGCCRGGGGTTGAGGTTGCTCCGTCATCGCGGCTGAGGAAGGTGATCGTGGACCGCGGCGTTCGGATTCCGGAGGGTCTTGTGGTCGGCGAAGATCCGGATTGGGACGKGCAACGCTTCCGGCGCAGTGAGACCGGCGTTTGTCTGATCACGCAGCGCATGGTGGACCAGCTTAAAGGGAAAGAGCAGGGGAGCCCTGACTTTTAATCAGAGGTCCATGAGTTCGAGTCAGAGCGCGATCACCACATTAAATACTTGATCAGCAAGGGTTTTGTGATCTTATCGTGTCGACAGCCGCGCGGGTCATTTTCGACTGGGTAACGTCAGGGGTAACAGCAGACGAAGTTCAAGCAATCTGTACCAGCCCCGCTTCACTTTGCGCTGGATAGCAAAATGTCTGCAACTGCGCGATGAGCTGACCTCTACACGGCCACGCTTAAAGGCGCTTCTTAACCGTTGCTGATCTTGCCGGCGGGCCTTCATTGTCGGTCAGCGTGGAGGTCGGCTTGTCGGGGTTTGCACGCGTCGCTATCGTTTTATGCGATTCCCCAGCAAGCCCGCGCCGTTCATCTCGAAGTCTCATCCCTGCACGCTTAGCTGGCCAAGTCCGACGCGCCGCTACGAGATGGAAACAACCGGGCTGCGGTACTGAATGACGAGCATGTTGCGCCCATGACGATTGTCAGGACTTCCAAATCAATCCTGGTCGCGGCAGTTGCGCTGTGGGTCAGCCTCGTGGCTTTCGGCAACATCACGGACTACGGGACGAACCTCGCTTTCGTGAATCATGTCTTGTCAATGGATACGGTCTTTCCGGACACCACGATCCTATACCGGGCCATTGCGAGCCCGGCGC
>NZ_JBFUMH010000309.1:0-2974 GCF_054049475.1 Microvirga sp. P5_D2
ACCGGGTTCATGGCCGGGGCGCAGTACGACATAGGCTTTGACGATCATGCCGCGGCCATCGTCGGGTGCTCCGACAACTCCGCATTCGGCCACGGCCGGATGCGTCAGCAGGGCCGCTTCGACATCCGGGCCCGCAACGTTGTATCCGGAAGAAACGATCATGTCGTCGGAACGGGCCTGATACCAGAAGTATCCCTCCTCATCCATGAGGTAGGTATCGCCGGTCACGTTCCAGCCATCCTGCACATACTTGCGCTGGCGCTCATCGGCGAGATAGCGGCATCCCGTTGGGCCGCGCACCGCAAGACGCCCGATGCTGCCGGGAGGAAGCTCCTTCCCCTCCCCGTCGATCACCTTGGCTTCATAGCCGGGAACAGGCTTGCCGGTGGCGCCAGGCCGGATTTCATCCTCTTTCGCCGCGATGAAGATGTGCAGCATCTCCGTCGCGCCGATGCCATCCATCAGCTTGATGTTGGTGGCCTCATGCCATGTATCGAATGTGGCTTTCGGCAGGGCCTCTCCCGCTGAGACGCATTTGCGCAAAGAGGATATGTCGAAGCCATCAAGCTTCGAAAGCATGGCACGATAGGCTGTCGGCGCCGTGAAGCAGATCGTGGTCTTGTACTGCTGGATAGCGGGAAGAAGATCGTCCGGACCTGCCTTCTCAAGAAGAACGGTCGAAGCCCCGACGCGCATCGGGAACAGGACGATCCCGCCGAGACCGAAGGTGAAGGCCACAGGTGGAGAGCCGATGAAGCGGTCGCTCGACTCCGGCCGAAGGACATTGCCGCCATAGGCATCGCAAATGGCGAGCATGTCGCGATGAAAATGCATGGTGCCCTTCGGCTCACCAGTCGTGCCGGAGGTGAATCCGATAAGGCAAACATCGTCCGCGGCTGTATCGACGGCTTCGAACTCCGGCGAAGCGTCCGCCAACATGGCATCAAGGCTGCCGGGCGAGCCATTGCCCCAGTAAACCACGTGCCGCAGATCCGGCGATAGGGCCTTGGCACGCTCCATCTCATCGGCGAGACGGTAGTCGCATAGCGCGATGCTGACCTTGGCCTTGGCGATGGGATAGGCGATCTCCTTGGCACGCAGCAGCGGCATGGTCGCCACCACGATACCGCCCGCTTTCAGAACGGCAAGATAAGCCGCCACCATCATGGGATTGTTGGCGGAGCGCAGCAGCACCCGGTTGCCGGGCACGAAGCCCAGCTTGTCGACAAGGACATTGCAGATGCGGTTCACCCGCTCCTGCAACGCGCGGTAAGTCAGAGTCTCGGCAGGAGAAATGATGCAGATCTCGTCACCCCTGCCCTCGTCCACCCAGCGGTCGAGAAAGGCAACGGCGCAGTTGAGACGCTCGGGATATTGCAGCTCGGGACGCGTGAACCGGAAGCTGGGCCATTGATCCTCGGGCGGAAGATTGTCCCGTGCGAAGGTATCCACATGCGCCGTGTCCGCCATCGTCCGCTCCTCTGTTGTTCTGCTGCGGGGATGCGTTTCGTGAGCCACGAACGGCTAAGGATTCCCAGGGCGCGCAGCGGCGATCCCCGGCCTCATGCTCATGGTGGATCACGCTCTCGTCATCTCGCCTTCCTCTGCGGAAATATCCGCTTGAAGAACTCTACAAATATTTTAATCTTAAAACAATCCTTGGCAATCCCCAGGGTTTGGGTTCACGATAGACCGCCTCGAACAAAGGGAGTGTTCGTCAGGAAAAAATTGCGGCACATTAGCGCCGCCTTTCCGGCGAGGCTCAGGTCCCGCCGGCACAAAGATGCAGCACGACAATGAAGTGCGCGGGAACAGCCACTCGGGAGACAATCGATGAACGTGACTATGAAAACCCYTGGCCTGGCAGCGGCTCTCGGCCTGAGCGCCGCGCCGGCCATAGCCCAGGAGAAGCTTAAAGTCGGCCTGCTGCTGACCCTCTCCGGCCCCTCGGCCGTTCTGGGCCAGCATGCCCGTGACGGCTTCCAGCTCGCCGTGAAGGATCTCGGCGGCAAGCTCGGCGGACGCGACGTGGAAGTCGTGATCGTGGACGACGAATTGAAGCCCGACGTGGCGGTGACGAAGGTGAAGGGCCTTCTGGAGCGCGACAAGGTGGATTTCGTGGTCGGCCCAATCTTCTCCAACGTTGCCGTCGCTACCCATAAGCCGATCGTGGATGCCAAGACGTTCTACATCAGCGTGAATGCCGGCCCGTCGAACCTCGCCGGCAAGAGCTGCAACCCCTACTTCTTCGCAACCTCGTACCAGAATGACCAGAACCACGAGGTGCTCGGCAAGGTCGCGCAGGATCGCGGATACAAGAAGGTCTACCTGCTCGCGCCGAACTATCAGGCGGGCAAGGATGCGCTCGCCGGCTTCAAGCGCCACTACAAGGGCGAGATCGTCGAGGAATCCTACACCCCCCTCAACACTCTCGACTTCCAGTCGGAGCTTGCCAAGATCGCTTCGATGCAGCCTGACGCGATCTTCACCTTCATGCCGGGCGGCATGGGCGTGAACCTCGTCAAGCAGTATCGCGCCGCCGGCCTTGCAGATCGCATCCCGTTCCTCTCCGCCTTCACGGTAGACGAGACCAACCTTCCTGCGCAGCAGGACGCAGCTATCGGCATGCTCAGCGGCTCGAACTGGGCGCCAAACTTGGATACGCCGGAGAACAAGAAATTCGTCGCGGCGTTCGAAGCGGCCTACAACACTGTTCCCGCCTCTTATGCCATGCACGCCTATGATGCGGCGCTCCTGATCGACGCCGCTCTCAAGGCCACCGGCGGCAAGACCGAGGACAAGGATGCGCTGCGCGCGGCGATCAAGAAAGCCGAGTTCAAGTCCCTGCGCGGCGACTTCAAGTTCGGCGCAAACGGCTTCCCAGTGCAGGACTTCTATCTGGTGAAGGCGGCCAAGCGCGCCGACGGCAAACTCGAGACGGAAATCGTCGAGAAGGTGTTCGACGATTACACCG
>NZ_JBFUMH010000310.1:0-2881 GCF_054049475.1 Microvirga sp. P5_D2
CACCAACATGCTCGAGCGGCTCAACGAAGAGATCAGGAGACGCACGTATGTGGTGCGGATCTTCCCCAATGCCGCTTCATGCTGCCGGCTGGTGCGGGCTCTGGCGGTCGAGACGCACGAGAACTGGCTGGAAGCCCACCGCTACCTCAACATGGAGGATCTCAAGGAGCACAAGAAAAGCACTCTTCGCGAAGCCGCTTAGCCAGCCTGACCGGCCGCCCCGCTTTGCAGAACTTGACGCACACAATCTGTTTGCCCTGTAGCTCCGGCTCTGGAGCCGGGTTCGGGTTGGTTGAGCACACATCGTCATGCTCCTGCCTCGACGAAGGTTGGCGTCGGCCGCAGCTTGGCAAGCCGTCTCAGATTCTGCGCGGTAGCGGCTAACAGGAACTCGTCTCTGGCTCCCCTGGGCCCGCGTAGTCTCAGACGTGCCAGCTTCAGAATCCGCTTGAGGTGGGCAAACAGCATCTCGATCTTCTTGCGATGGTGACGAGAGCGCTCGAAGGCCGGCGTGCCGGCTAGGGCTCGGGCCACATCGCGGGCGTCTTCATTCTGGTTGCGTGGGATCCGACGGCGGAGTGTGTTGGGGCAGCAGCGTGCCTTCAGATCACAGCTCTGACAGTCGGACTGCTTGGCCCGGTAGAACCGAACGCCAGCCTTGGTGATCCCGGTGCGGGGTATTGCGAAGCTGCGCCGGTACTGCACGAGCTGCTTGCCGCCCGGACAGGTGTAATGATCCTCGTCAGGATCAAACACGAAGTCGGCGCGTGAGAACGTGCCATCGGTGCGCTCAGCCTTGTCGATCACCGGAATGTGGGGTGCGATCTTCTTGTCCTTGACGAGCCAGGCAAGGTTGTCAGCCGAGCCATAGGCGCTGTCGGCCGCCAAATGCCGCGGCTTGAGCCCAAACCGTTCAGCAGTGCGCTCGAGCATCGTGCGGGCAGCCCCGACTTCCGCCTGCCGGATGGCGCGCGTCGCCTCCACGTCGAGAATAACCGCATGCTGGGTATCGATCAGGTAGTTCGTGGCATAGGCAAAGAAGGCCGGGCCCCGCATGGCGCCGGTCCACTGGGCGGCCGGGTCGGAGGGCGAGACGAACTTCGGCTCAACGTCGGTGGCTGCACCCCATGCGGCTTCGTCGAGGGTGGCGAGATACTCTTTGACCGCTCGATGAGCATCGGCACCATGGTCCTCGGCCCGCCACGCGTCTCCCCGGATCGAGCGCTGCTTGTTGGCGTCAGCCGCAATCAGACTGGCATCGACCGCAAAGCCTTCGCCTCCCACCAGCCCCTCCGCCAGGCAGCGCTCGACCACCGTCTCGAACAGGTGCCGTAGGATGTCACTTTGGCGAAAGCGGCCATGGCGGTTGCGCGAGAAGGTGGAGTGGTCCGGCCCCTTGCCGTCAAGGCCCAGACGGCAGAACCAGCGGTAGGCCAGGTTGAGGTGGACCTCCTCGCACAAGCGCCGCTCCGAGCGCAGGCCCATGCAGTAGCCGACAATCAGCATACGCATCATCAGCTCGGGGTCGACGGAGGGGCGTCCGATGGAGCTGTAGAACGGCTTCAGAGCCGTGCGGACGCTTTCCAGGTCAAGGAAGCGGTTGATGCGGCGCAGCAGATGATCGACGGGAACGTGGTCGTCGAGGCAGAAGTCGTAGAAGAGCTGCGCCGGAGCCGTCTGGAAGCCCATCATCGTCCTGCCCTCCGCAAAGCGACAGGACGATGGAATCACGCCAACGCGGCTCAATCAATGCCCGACTAAATCAACAGTATCGGCACCTCTGAGACATTGCAGCTTGGTCTGCATGCAACCGCGAAGCGGAAGTTCAGGAACGTCCCGGCGCCTGCAGAGCCGAACGCTTTGGCTCGCATCTTCGTGTCACCTCGCCCGACACTGAGGGCAAAACCGCCCTCGAGTATTCTGTACTGTAAACAGGTTACGTTTTAGTTGATTGCTTACGCCTTTCGGTTGAGAAGGTCTGAGAAGCTTTGAACCATAGAGATGGTCATTGTGACGCCTAAAGGCTGGTCACTTTAAGCTTGACCGCCGTCGGGAGCTCAGATGACTCTGCCGTCAAGAAAGTTTCGGTCGAGGGCTAGGAACGAAGCAAGCGAAGAAAATGATGTCTGCACCTGATACCGTCGCACCTGCCGCTGAGCGCATTCACAATCTTCTAGGGTACGTCGAGCAAGTCGTCCGGCTGGATGAACGGCCGGCCCTGCGGCTGTCGGAGCATCGGCTTCCGACCGGACAGACCTTTGTGCTGCACCAGCATGAACTGCATGCCATGCCTGGCGTTCGTCATGACATCATGGATGAAGACGGCCCGGTGTGGCTTGCCGTGGAGCGCCTCCGGCGCAGTGATCCTCCCGCACCGCCAGAACTCGCGGCAGACTGGCTGGAGATCTCCCCTGATCCCGAGCGGGAGCCGAAACTGCGGGACTACCTGCTTCTTACGGTAACGGAGACGGAACGGGATGAACTTCTGGCCTCCGGAGCCGTGCGACCAGAGGATGTGGCGGAAGCTATCAAGAAGGACGAGACCATTCCCCGCTGGGATGTGCGCCTGCGCCTGGAGGATCGCCCTGATGTCAGGAGCGCCTCCGAGACGTGGATCACCGAACAATGGCTGCCCTGGTCGAAGGCAGAACGTCCGGTCCGCCGATCGCTGGCGTTGTATCAGAGGCTGTTTGAGGTCACCCAACTCGCCGAACTCGGAGGGGGCGACAAATCCTTCGAACTTGTTTGGGGCATGGGGCTCTCTCGCTGGCTCAGGGATGGCAATGAGGTCGACCTTCCTCTGGTCGAGCGTCTCGTGGAAATCGAGATTGACGATCTTGCCGGCGGTGAGATCAAGGTTCGCCCCCGGGCCGCCACAGCC
>NZ_JBFUMH010000311.1:0-2827 GCF_054049475.1 Microvirga sp. P5_D2
TCAGGGTCGGCAATGAGTGCAGTGCGCGGTGATGTGTCCATCACAACCTCTTCATGAGTACCTCCAAAGGGCTAGGTTGAGAATGCTTTGAAGGCCGCGGCAGTTCCTTGAGATTGTGCAGCTATCGGAGGAATATATATATGGTCTAGTCCAATCGGCCCAATAGGCGGGAGGTCAAACTAGCCTATGGTGATGGCCACGACTTCCTCAGGACCGGTGCGATCAGCAGTGTAATGGACATTTACTACTTTCATATCCGTGATGACATCGGGGTGGTGGAAGACTTGGATGGGATTGAACTTCCGAGCCGGACTGCTCTGCTTATGGAGGCTATTCGCAGTGCGGATGAGTTTGCCAGGGAGGTAGCTCCCCGCCGCAAGATGCGGCTTGAGATCGCTGATGCCGCTGGCCGGACGGTTTTAGTCACACCGGTTCAGGAAGATTTGCTGTCGTGGGAACTCTTCGCCCGGTTGTCGGCAATCGAGGGCCTTATTCACTAGCCAAACCCGCCCAGGCCCCTTATCGCGGAGCCACAGAACGGCTGGACCGTCTCGATAAGGGCTGTCCTGGTCAAGGCAGGTGCGCGCTTCCGTAAACCTCCTGGTCAGGGCTTTTGCTGGGGCCTTGGAATAGGCGTCGAGTGGCGCGGCTTGGGCTCCTCGACCAGCCGGAACGCCACCGGTGTCGATGTCCAGTCTGCCGGCCATGTGAGAGGAACAGTACACGCCGCCATCAGACTTTGACCCGGCTCGTTCTTGATTTCGAACACATAGCCTGGCCGCTCCATCCGAGCACACTCGCGCCATCGGTCAAAATCAATCCAGTCGCTCATGGTCCAGCCCTCGGTGGCCTCTCAGAGATAGAAGTCGGTTTTAGCCAGTGCCGACAGGCCCGACACATTGACCTGGAAATCCGTCATCTTGTCGCCGTTCACGTCGCCCGACAGCACACCGTTGCCGAACTTCAGCTGGCCCGCCTCGCCGGCGAAGGCCTTGCTGCCGATAAACGAGAACGCCTGATTGCCGGACATCTTGGTATTGGCGTCAATGCTCCGCAGATCGATCGAGTCGCTGCCGCGCACGAAGTCCTTGATCGTGTCGCGCACACCCGGCAAGGACTCCGTGCGCGCGTTGAAGTCGAAGGTATCGGCTCCGCCGCCGCCGTACAGGATGTCCTCTCCGGCCCCACCAACAAGTTTGTCATTGCCTCCGCGTCCGTAGAGGATGTCGTTGCCCGACCGGCCCTGTATCACGTTGGCGGCGTTGTTGCCGCGCAACGAGTCGGCATAGGTGCTGCCAATGATATTCTCAATGCTGGAATACCTGTCCCCGAATGCGTCCCAAGTATTCTTGGAGGCATGCGTTAGATCGGCAAGAACTGCGTCTTGGGCACTCGTGTAGCTGGCCGTGTCGGTGCCGCTCCCCCCGCTGAGATAATCGCGTCCAGCTCCGCCAACCAGGATGTCGTTGCCGCCCTTGCCGTAGAGTTTGTCATTGCCCGTTCYACCCAACAGCCTATTGCTGCTATCTGTACCCGTCAGGGTTAGGTTGCCGGGCGTTATTTCGGCCAGAGTGAGCGAACTGCTACCCGGATCACTGATGAGCTCTGCCGCGGAATACAGCCTGTCCGTGAACTGAAGCCACTCGGCCGCCCGGACGATGTCCTGTCCATCCGGTGTGCCGGCACGCAGATCAGCCAGCTGGATGGATCCATCGGAGAGCTTGGTAAGGCTGTAGCTTGAGCGCTCGCCGCTGAACACAACCGTGTCCTCTCCGACGCCGCCGTCCAGAGTATCGTTGCCCCTCTCTCCCGTCAGACGGTCATTGCCTGCTGCGCCCTCGAGCACGTTGGCGGCAATATTGCCCTTGAGCGTGTCGTGGCCAACGCCGCCGACGGCATTCTCGATGAGCGCACGGGCGTCGCCCTTGTGCAGCAGCGCATTGGCGATGGTGCCAGCGGCAACCTTGGAGCCGTCCCAGTGTAGCTTGGCGAGTTGGGATGTAGCCGTGGCGGTCCAAGCCCCCGGCTGCAGATCGATGGTCAAGTCGCTGCTGTAGTTCGAAAAGTCATAGGTGTCGCTGCCACCGCCATCCCAGACAGTCAGCATGATCTTGTTGCCACCAGGCGCCCCCTGACCGACATTGTTGATGAACATTTCTCCGGTGGTGGCGCTCCAGGAATAGACGGTATTGGAGCTGTTGGTTGTGTAGTTTGCGCCGTACATGTGCTGGAGAGCGGTGATGTCGTACATCATCAGGGACTGGGCATAGCCCCAAGTCTCATTGACATAGCCGCCTGTTGTCGAGGCTCCGACATAGGAGCGGTAGCTCATGACCGTGTACTCGATCGAGTCGCGATCCTGCGGCATGATGGTAGCCTCATGCGCATGTTCCAGGCCGAGCGCATGCCCGATCTCGTGAACGAAGGTCAGGTAGGCGTAGTTGCCTTTCAGCGGGCTGGTATAGAAGTCGCTGGACTTATTGAACCAGGCATCTCCGCCGAGAGCCGAGGTGGTTGGGAAGTACGCCCAAGCGGTACTGGGCCTGTCCGAGAGAGCAAGCCGCAGGTCGGCGTGCTGGAGTGAAGTCTCTGTGATTTCGCTGAAGCTGAGGTTCGTCACCGTTGCGAACATCGTCAGAGCCGCGCGCGCGGCGGCCTGCTGAGCAAGGCTCAAAGTACCAAAGTTGGTGATGTTCTCACCCGAGCCGTAGGAGGAGCTATAGAACGAGCCGTTTGTCGGGAAGCTGKAGGAGAGACTGTTGACCGCCCATTTGTAGTCGCCAAGGACACCGTCGATATAGGCGTCACCTGTCAGGCTGTACGAAGC
>NZ_JBFUMH010000312.1:0-2820 GCF_054049475.1 Microvirga sp. P5_D2
GGGTGGCCACCAGCGCCTGCTGGGTGGCCACCAGCGCCTGCTCGGAGCGCTGATAGCGCTCGAACAGCTCGGTCGAGAAGCGGCCGTCGCGATCCTGCGGCACGCGCAGCTCGAGCTTGCCGACCCGGGTCACCAAGGTGCGGGTGTAGGAGCCCGAGCGGTAGCCCAGGCGAGCCGAGGTGCGCTCGCCCTTCTCGGCCTGAAGGGCGTCGGTCATCTCGGCTTCGAGCATCTCCTGCATGACGGCACGCACGATCTCGCGCAGGCCGTCCGGGCTTTGGCTGAGAAGGTCCTTGATGGCAGCGGCGGCAGGTTTTATCTTTGGCGTTGGTCATGGTGGGGCTCCTCTCGGAGTGCGTGACGTTGAACATCACCATCCTGCCATGACCGCCCCGATCAGGCGATTTGCAGAACCTTCACCACACTACTAGGGCCCGGCCGTGTGCAGGTCCGCTCACCCTCCAAATACGGATGTTCGGTCCACTTCCGCCGCGTGCCATTGGGAGACATTCCGAGCTCAAACCATACCCCACGCTAAGCCCTGATGGCCCACACGTGGACGGATATCGCAAAAGGATGTTCACGGAACGATCTGCTGGCGCGGCTCTCGGACCAAGAGCTTCCAGAACCCTTGGATCCGGTAAGCTCGCCAGACGGGAACCTTCTTCTGCCCGTAGCATCGAATGTTGGGTCGAACCCGCTCGGGCGGCCATTCGCTGCGAGCGTCGATCGACGCAGCCCGAGGAGAATCTCATGGAACAGCTTTTTTCGACGTCTCTGACAAGACGACGAGCGGTCTTAGGGCTTGCGCTGACCGCCGCTCCGGTGGCTTTGGCCGGGGCAGATCACGCCTACGCCCAAGCCAAGCAAGCCGAGCCCGAGAAAACTGCACCTGAGAAAAGTCTGTACGAGCGGCTCGGCGGCGTCTTCGCCATCGCGGCGGTGGCGGATCACTTCAGCGACGCCGTCGTGAAGAACCCGATCGTCGGCCAGAAGTCCAAGACCCCGCGGCTGCGGGAATGGCACACGAAGAACCTGGAACGGCTGCCCGGCCGAAAGTTCATGCGGACGCTGTGGGTCTGCAACGCTGCGGGTGGGCCGTTCCAGTTCACGGCCACCAAGCCCGGCGCAACGCCGCTCGGCCTGGAGGAGGCGCACCGCGACCTCCAGATCTCCCCCGCAGAATTCGATGAGGTGGCCGCGGAACTCGGACGGACCCTGGACTTCTTCAAGGTCCCGAAACGCGAGAAGGCCGAAGTCTTGGACGCCTTTGCGGCTCATAAGGATGAGGTCACGGCGGGCCACGGCGGTACCAAGCGCGGATGAAGCTGTGCTCCTCAGTCCAGACAATCCCGCCCGGCCAAAGCTGGCGGTTTATGAAATGGAAAGGCTCCGCTTTTGGGGGTGCGTTCGAGACCGGCGCGCTGCCCTCCCAAGCGGCGCTGCCCTCGACGTCGAAAACTGACATGAAGCGTCTCCGCTGTCGCAAGACTTGGGGTTTCTGGGACGGCGGAACTTCGCAGAAGCGCGGGAAACGGCCCCCCTTTGTCTCCTTCCTTCACCAGCCAAGTCTCCGCTTTGCGCGTGGCCCGCGGCCGGTCAAAGCGTCACCGACGCACTACCCTCAATAGGCAGATCCTCCGAATACCCGTCGGATGACCTCCTCGGCATCGGCCTCAAAGCAGCGGCCATGGCTGAGCACAATGCGCTGCGGCCGCCAGGAGCGGATCTTCCCGATCGCCGCCTTCGCCTTGCGCCGCTGGAAGAGGAGCGGCAGCCGCATGCCGAAGAAGATCTGGCCATAGGGATGGTACATCCCGCTCAGCCTGGCGGCCGTTCGCCACGGCTCGGACACCTTGTCCAACTCGAGATTGATGATCGTATCGGTGAGGATCAGCGTCCTCGAAGCCTCGTGGAAGAAAATGATCTCCTTGAAATAGCCGCCGGGGAACAGCAGTTGGTCGATCTCCCCACACCATTCTTCGGGCGCATTGGCGTCGAGATCCCTCGTGAAGTCAATGTCCATGCGCCGGGCTCGTGCCCGTTGGCGCACCCGTGGTGACGCCCACGCAATTGCGTCCGGAAACCCCTGTGCCCATTCCCCAATATGCGCATAGTGGAACTGGTTCGGCGACACCAGATGACGCACCGTCCCCAACCGGTGCAGCTCCCTGGCCAATCTCTCGTCGAACCTGATCGGCGAATGGAGGAAGAGGTCGCCGTGCGACAGCCCGCACTACGGTCATACGTGTCGTGAACGGAAGTGGCAGCCTGATCCCACCGACGGTCAAGTATTCGAACGGGCCATCGACGATGCCGATATCCGGCGCGAGTGGCTTATAGACGTTGATCGGCTCGTAAAGGGAGGCACCCATGGTGCAGGCCGCCACAGTGCTGCGGAATATGGAAGTTACCGCACTTGGCCGCTGGCTGGCTACGTGCGCCGAAGGCCCGCTCCGGGTCTTGGTTGTGTAAAAACGCTGACGTGTCGCTCACTTGAGCAATTTTATTTCTTGCGAGGCTGAATAGGCCGGAGATTGCTCGGTTTATGGAGCCGAAATTGTACAAACATTTCGTCGAGATCGGTCCTGTTCGCGTTTTCACACATTGGGTAATTGCGGAGCGAGTCGCCCTCAGGCCACACGGTCAGTGCATGGAAGAGCGGATGGTTGTTCCCCGATAAGATGGAAAGACGGGCTCTCGACTGGACGCCGGGCCCAAGCATCGAACGGAGAACAACCATGGGTGAGTATATTGGTCTTGACGTGTCGTTGAAAGAGACAGCGATCTCGGTGCGGCGGGACGGCCAGAGGATCTGGC
>NZ_JBFUMH010000313.1:0-2719 GCF_054049475.1 Microvirga sp. P5_D2
ATGTAATCGTCCTGCGGGTAGCACATGGGCGAAGACCCATCGCAACAGCCGCCCGATTGATGGAACAGCAGCGGCCCGTGCTCAGTCTCCAAGGTCTTGATGAGATCGAGCGCAGAGGGTGTCGCCGTCACGCGCAGGATCGGCGCGTCGTCCATGGTCTTCCTCCCTTGTTATATGATGCGGCCCGGGCGCATATCTGCGCCCGGGCCCTGAATCAAAGTCTTAGAAGAAGCCGAGCGCCTTGTTGCTGTAGCTCACCAGCAGGTTCTTGGTCTGCTGGTAGTGGTCCAGCATCATCTTGTGGTTCTCACGGCCAATACCGGACTGCTTGTAGCCGCCGAAGGCCGCGTGGGCCGGATAGGCGTGGTAGCAGTTCGTC
The DNA here is from genome assembly GCF_054049475.1 of Microvirga sp. P5_D2. Lineage (NCBI taxonomy): Bacteria > Pseudomonadati > Pseudomonadota > Alphaproteobacteria > Hyphomicrobiales > Methylobacteriaceae > Microvirga > Microvirga sp. P5_D2. The sequence continues at coordinate 380 of NZ_JBFUMH010000313.1, forward strand.
CAGACACGGCCCGCATGAATGGCGCGGCCGAACCGGTAGGCCCGGTTGCCATTGCGCGTCCACACGCCTGCGCCGAGGCCATAGAGAGTGTCGTTGGCGATCGAGAGCGCCTCGTCCTCGTCCTTGAAGGTCGTGACAGACACGACAGGACCGAAGATCTCCTCCTGGAAGACGCGCATGCGGTTGTGGCCGCGGAAGACGGTCGGCTTCACGTAATAGCCGCCGGAAAGATCGCCCTCCATCATGTTGCGCTCACCGCCCGTCAGCACTTCCGCGCCTTCCTGACGGCCGATGTCGAAGTAGCTCAGGATCTTCTCGAGCTGCTCGTTGGAAGCCTGCGCGCCGATCATGGTGCTGGGATCGAGCGGGCTTCCCTGCTTGATGGCCTCGACGCGCTTGAGAGCCTTCTCCATGAAGCGATCATAAATCGACTCCTGGATCAGCGCGCGGCTCGGACAGGTGCAGACCTCACCCTGGTTAAGCGCGAACATGACGAAACCTTCGATAGCCTTGTCGAAGAAATCGTCATCCTCGGCGACCACATCCGAGAAGAAGATGTTCGGCGACTTGCCGCCCAGTTCGAGCGTCACGGGGATGAGGTTCTGGCTGGCATATTGCATGATCAGCCGGCCCGTCGTCGTTTCGCCCGTGAACGCAATCTTCGCGATGCGTGAGCTCGATGCCAGAGGCTTGCCGGCCTCGAGGCCGAAGCCGTTGACGATGTTCAGCGTGCCTGGAGGCAGCAGATCGCCGACCATCTCGGCCCAGACCAGAATGGATGCGGGCGTCTGCTCCGCAGGCTTCAGCACGACGCAGTTGCCGGCCGCGAGCGCGGGAGCCAATTTCCACGTCGCCATCAGGATGGGGAAGTTCCAGGGAATGATCTGACCGACGACGCCGAGAGGCTCGTGGAAGTGATAGGCAACTGTATCGTGGTCAATCTCGGCGGCCGAGCCTTCCTGCGCGCGGATGCAGCTTGCGAAGTAGCKGAAGTGATCGATGGCGAGCGGAATGTCGGCGGCCGTCGTCTCGCGGATCGGCTTGCCGTTGTCCCATGTTTCGGCAAGGGCCAGCGCATCGAGATTGGCCTCCATGCGATCGGCGATTTCATTCAGGATGCGGGCACGCTCGGCCGGAGCCGTCTTGCCCCAGGCATCCTTCGCCGCGTGAGCAGCATCGAGCGCCCGCTCGATATCATCCTTATCGGATCGTGCAACCTCGCAGATCACTTTGCCGGTGACAGGCGAGGTGTTCTCGAAATATTTTCCTGCGACCGGCTCAACCCACTGGCCGCCGATATAATTGCCGTAGCGGGCCTTGAAGGGCGCTTTGGAGAGTGACAGAAATTCCGGCTTATTCATTGGTTTCCTCCCAGGATGAACGAAACCAACACAGCAATTTGCATGCCAATCTCTGGCATTGCACAGCAGCATTCGTCGCCGCAACGCAGCAAGTCATTACAGCCAATAAGAAGATTGCCGGATCACGGCTCTCTGCATTTTTGGAGACTTCGCTTTGTCTGAAGTTCAGCTATCATTCCTGCGTCACAAAAAGAAACGCGACTGCGACAGCTGTTGCAATTTGCGACACCGGGACAGGAGGAAGCCTTGTCGTCCGATAAGATCCTTTATGCGCGCCGATCCTTCTTCTCGAATGGGCAGGTTCCCGGCGGGCTTGTCCCTCAATCCATCTTACGGTCCTGGACACGCTGCGCGGCTCTGGGCCTCGAGGGACGCACCAACTCGCTCCCCGAACCGCTCAGCTCCTACGAATTCGCGGCAACGGCCGAGGAAGCCGAAGCCTTCCGCCGCCTCTGCCGACCCGAGGTCGAAACCCTTTATGCGGATGCTGAGGCCACCGACAGCATCGTCATCCTCACCAATCCCCAAGGCCTTGTTCTGGATACGATCGGCAGCCTCGATTTCGCCCAGCGCGCAGCACAGGTGGCTCTTCGTCCCGGCGTACCCTGGAGCGAGCGGATTGTCGGAACGAACGCCATCGGCACGGCGCTCGCGGAGAGAAGCCCCATCGAGGTCAGGGGTGGCGAGCATTACCTCGAATGCAACCGTATCCTCAGCTGCTCCGCCGCCCCCATCTTCGGACCGCATGGCGAAGTGTTGGGGGTGCTGGACCTGTCTGGCCCCGCCGATGTGCATCATGCTCATGCGCTCGGGCTGGTGAGGCTGGCAGCGGAGCAGATCGAACACAGGCTTTTCGACAGAGGCTTCGAGCACGCGGATCTGGTCCGGTTTCWTACCGATCCCACCATGCTGGGCACGCCACGCGAAGGCATTCTCGTTTTCGAGGACGGCTGCCTCAAGGCCGCAAACCGGCAGGGGC
>NZ_JBFUMH010000314.1:0-2705 GCF_054049475.1 Microvirga sp. P5_D2
GCAGCAAGGTTCGGATGCACCGAAACGTTCGGCAGTGCAGCAAGGTTCGGATGCACCGAAACGTTCGGCAGTGTCGGGCCGGCATCTCTCGAAGAAATGAAGGCCGGCTTCTCCGTCTCCAATTCCGCCAGGCGCGCCTTCATCGACAGCTGATACAGCCCGTCCTCGATCGCGCGCATGATGCCATCGATCTTGCGTTGAATGGCCACGAGCTTTGATTCGACCTCTGCGGCCCTGCCACTTGCCTCTTTGGTCAGCCGGTTCACCTCCTCCTGATAAGCACGGGTGAAATCCGACACCAGATCCGGCGTGAGCAGATTCTGCTTCAGGGCTTTGAGGATGCGTGCCTCGATCGCCTGACGGCTGATCGTGCGGTCGTTCTGACAGATACCTTTTGAGCGCCGCCCGGCGCAGCCGTACCGATCCTTGGCCATGATCGTGTAACCTGCCCCGTAGCAGCCGCACACCAGCAGGTCTGACAACAGGAAGCGGCGGCGATGAGCGCGGTTGAGCGCATTCCCACTCTCGTCCCGACCCATCTCGAACGCCGTCGTCTCCTGCCGTCGCTTCACCTCCTTCCAGAGCGCGTCGTCAATGATGCGCAGATGCGGCACTGCTGTTCGCTCCCACCGCTCCGGCGGGTTCGGCCGTGCCACCCGTTTGCCCGTCCTCGGGTCCTTCACATACGAGCAGCGGTTCCAGACGAGCTGGCCGATATAGAGCTCGTTGTTGAGGATGCCGGTGCCGCGTTCCTTCTGGCCGCGGATGGTCGTGTCCTGCCAGGGGCGGTGCTCGGGCCCAGGGACATGCTCTTCGTTCAGCCGCCGGGCGATTGCGCGCGGGCTCACGCCGTGGGCGAACATCGTGAAGATGCGTTCAACGATAGCCGCCTCGGCCGGATTAACGGCCCGGCCTCCTCTCTCTGTATCCTCGACCACGTCATAGCCGAAAGCCTTGCCGGCGGCARCGCGGCCCTGCAGCACCCGGCCCAGCTGACCGCGCTTGGTCTTCTCCCTCAAGTCCGAGAGGAACATCTGTGCCATCGTGCCGAGCATGCCGACATGCATCGTGGTCACTGCGCCAACATTGACCGCATGCAGGCTCATGCCATGGAACTGCAGCTCGTCATGCAGGCTCGCCACATCGGAGAGCGTGCGCGCCAGGCGATCGAGGGCCTCGACGATCACCACATCGAAAGCCCCTCGTCTGGATTGCGCCAGCAGCTCTCTATAGCCGGGTCGGTTGCTGCTGGCGCCGGAGAGCGCGCGATCCTGAAAAGTCGCTGTGACCTGAAGGCCATGCTGCGCGGCATAGCGGCGACAAACCTCAAGCTGATCCTCGATCGAGGCGTCGCGCTGATTCTCGCTCGAATAGCGGGCGTAGATGGCGGCGCGCTTCATGCGAGGTCCTCCGAGGCAGCCTTGAGTTTGTCGAGGATCGAGCCGAGGCGTCGGCTCGCCGCGAGATTGTCGGCCTGGATGTAGTAGCGCTCGGTCGTGGAGAAATGCCGGTGTCCCAGCAGCGGTGCGGCAGCGCGGGCCATGTCGGCGGACGCGGCGGCGAGGCTCGAGGCAGCGCAGTCGCGCAAGAGGTGCGGATTGATCGGAGTCCCGAACAGGCGTCGGGTCAGCCGGGTGATCCGGTGATAGGCAGCGTGCGAGTCGCGCATGACACCCTCCTTGCCCAGCCACAGCCTGGACGATTCGGCAGCCTGAGGAAACATCACCCGCACCTCGACTAGATAGCGCTCAAACCAGGGCACAAGCGGCCCGGGCAGCTCGAAGCTGATCGGCTGACGGGTCTTGGTCTCCTCCGCGGAGATGGTGATGAGCCATCCGCCTTCGGTGCTGACGAGATGACGCCCTAACTCCAAGACAGCGAAGTTCTTCACCCGCAGCGGCCGGACCGCCAAAAGGGCGAGCATGAGGGCATCACGGTAAGCCAGGGCCTGCTTGAGCGACAGCGTATCGGCAGAGAACCGCTCCAATTCCACGATCGCGGCTGTAAAAATCTCAGTCGTCGGGCGCATCCGGGCCCGATTGTCCTTGCTTGGTTTGGCATTGATCTGGACCCGGTTGCAGGCATCCTGCAGCCAGCGCCAGTTCCGATCAGGGGCCATGGCCTGCATCATCACCTTGAGGCCGACCAGCATCGACAGGCGCGTACGTGGGGCGACAAACGTCTCCAGATGGCGATTATAGGCGCGAACCGTCTCACGGGTGACTCGATCGGCGGGGCTGGTGCTCTGATCCACTTGTCCGGTCCAGAGCAGGTTGGATTTGCTTCGCTTAAGTGGAGAGCGGTTTGGTAGCTATCTGGCCAGCCTTTCGAACTGAACGGGACTGACATAATCGAGTGTCGAATGGCGTCGGACGGGGTTGTAAAAGCCATCGATGTAACAACCAATCGCCTTCTTGGCCTCGGCTCTCGTCTGGAAGACGGTGCGCCAGACCAATTCTGATTTCAAGCTTTTGAAGAAGCTCTCGACGACCGCGTTGATGCTCCTATAGAGGTCAAGAGATTGCCGAGATTGCCGCGGGAGGCCTGCTGGTGCGGCACAGATAGCCGAAGATCTCCCGTGCGACAAAGCGCTTGAGACAGCGAATGATTTCCATCTTGCCCTTACCCTCTGCCGTTCGCTTGCGGACGTAGTCACGAGTGGGAGAATGGCTGCGCATCCGGCTAATGACCACACGATACAGAGC
>NZ_JBFUMH010000315.1:0-2678 GCF_054049475.1 Microvirga sp. P5_D2
GGGTACGGGCCCGATTCCCTCTTCACGCAAGGCGCTCGAGAAGGCCGGCTGGAAAGTGTCGGATCTCGATCTCGTCGAGGCGAACGAGGCCTTCGCGGCGCAGGCGCTCGCAGTCAACAAGGACATGGCCTGGGATCCGTCCATCGTGAACGTAAACGGCGGCGCGATCGCCATCGGCCATCCCATCGGCGCATCGGGCGCACGCGTTCTCGTGACCCTGTTGCACGAAATGAACCGCCGTGACGCGAAGAAGGGTCTCGCAACACTGTGCATCGGCGGCGGCATGGGCGTCGCCATGTGCCTCGAGCGGTAAGACATCACCAGCGGCCCGGATCACCCGGGCTGCCTTCGTATCGGGATCCAGCGTGATCCCATTGGGATGAACTCCCAGAAGGAGCAAGACATGGCGCGCGTTGCATTGGTTACAGGCGGCACCCGCGGCATCGGCGCCGCAATCTCCGCGGCCCTGAAGCAAGCCGGCTATAAGGTCGCCGCGAATTACGCGGGCAACGACGAGGCCGCCAATCGGTTCAAGGGCGAGACGGGCATACCAGTCTTCAAGTTCGACGTGTCCGACGCCGCATCCTGCGAGGCGGGCATCCGCGCGGTCGAGGCTGAACTCGGACCCGTCGATATCCTGGTCAACAATGCGGGCATCACCCGCGACGGCATGTTCCACAAGATGAGTTTCGATCAGTGGTCCGCCGTGATGCGCACCAATCTCGATTCCATGTTCACTTGCACACGCCCGGTGATCGACGGCATGCGCGAGCGCGGCTTCGGCCGCATCGTCATCATCTCGTCCATCAACGGCCAGAAGGGACAGATGGGACAGGCCAATTATTCCGCCGCGAAAGCAGGCGTGATCGGCTTCGCGAAAGCGCTCGCGCTGGAGAACGCCAACAAGGGCGTCACCGTGAACGTTGTAGCACCGGGCTACATCGCCACCGAGATGGTGAAGGCGGTGCCGGAAGAGGTGCTGAAAGCCAAGATCCTGCCGCTCATTCCGGTGGGCCGTCTCGGCGAGGCGGAGGAGATCGCCCGCAGCGTGCTCTACCTGGCAGCAGACGAAGCCGGCTTCATCACCGGCTCGACCCTGTCCATCAACGGCGGCCAATACATGGCCTGACCGGCAACGACGATCGAGCTGTGAGTAAGCCTGAAGGCTCCCCGTGCTTGGCCTACTCGCATGACCCCGGCGGTATGCCACTACGCCGAACCTGAAGCTCCGCAAAGTCATCCTCTGCGTACTCAATCCCGCGCAGAGGACCTGACCTGTCGTTTCCCAGTTCAAGACGCCTGAGTTGTCCGCGCTTGATCTTGCCGGAGATGGTTCGCGGCAACTCGGAGACCACTTCAATCTGCCGAATGCGCTTGAACGGAGCCAGCCGTGTATGCGTGTATTGGAAGATCGACAAAACCGTCTCAGGAGAGGGCTCGATCCCGGGCAGGAGTGAGATGTAGGCTTTGGGAACGGACAACCGGATCGCATCAGGTGCCGGGACCACGGCGGCCTCCGCCACAGCCCCATGCTCGATCAGCACGCTCTCGAGTTCAAACGGGCTGATCCGGTAGTCGGATGATTTGAATACATCGTCCGAACGTCCCACGAAGGTGAGATAGCCATCCTCATCAGTGAAGGCGATGTCGCCGGTGCGATAGAGCGCTCCCTCGGCCCCGCTCACTGTGCCGTCAGCATTCTGGTAGCCCTGCATAAGCCCAGCAGGTCGGGCCTCGCCTAGGGCGAGGCCGACTTCGCCTTCCTGCGCCAGGTTTCCATCCAGGTCGAGCAACCGCACGGGATAGCCCGGGAGAGGGCGGCCCATCGTTCCCACCTTGATCGCCTGGCCTGGCGAGTTGCCGATCTGGGCCGTGGTCTCTGTCTGGCCATAGCCGTCACGGATGGTCAGGCCCCAGGCCGCTCGCACCTGCTCGATGACCTCCGGGTTCAACGGCTCTCCCGATCCGCAGACCTCGCGCAAAGCTCCCTTGTGCTCAGCGAGATCCTCCTGGATCAGCCGTCGCCAAACCGTCGGGGGAGCGCAGAACGTGGTCACCCCGCAGCGGGTAATGGCATCCAGAAGGCTTTTAGCCTCGAAGCGGGGTTGGTTGACAGCTAACACGGTCGCGCCAGCATTCCATGGCGCGAATACAGAACTCCAGGCGTGTTTGGCCCAACCCGGTGAGGAGACATTTAGGTGAATGTCTCCGGGCTGCAAGCCCAGCCAGTACATGGTGGAGAGAGCCCCAATCGGGTAACTGCGCTGGGTGTGCCGCACCAGCTTGGGCTTTGCCGTGGTGCCGGAGGTGAAGTAGAGCAGCAGCGGATCATCAGGCTGCGTCGGTCCATCCGGGGCAAAGGCCTCGGACTGCTGGGAGGATTCCTCATAGTTGTGCCAGCCCGTCGGAGCATCGGATCCGATTGTGTGCGTCAAGTTCTGCAAAGCGGGACGGCCGAGCAGGGTGGCTAAGCGGCTTCGCGAAGCTGGTCTTTCTTGTGCTCCTTCAGATCCTCCATATTGAGGTAGCGGTGGGCCTCGAGCCAGTTCTCGTGCGTCTCCACCGCCAGGGCCCGCACCAGCCGGCAGCATGAGGCGGCATTGGGGAAGATCCGCACCACGTAGGTGCGCCTCCTGATCTCCTCGTTGAGGCGCTCGAGCATGTTGGTGCTTTTGAGG
>NZ_JBFUMH010000316.1:0-2676 GCF_054049475.1 Microvirga sp. P5_D2
CCACGACGGTGCATGGGTCGGAAGCGCATTCCTCCAAGCCCTATCTCGGCGCAAGCGCCGTGATGACGGCCGCCGAATTGATCACAGAGCTCAATCGCATCGGTGATGAGATGATCGAGCGCGGCGACACATCCGGACGCTTCGACCCTCCTTACACAACGGTGCATGTGGGCGTGATCTCCGGCGGAACGGCGCGCAATATCATCTCGAAGTCATGCAAGTTCGATTGGGAGTTCCGCGGCCTTCCAAGCCAGGACCCGCAGGAAATCCCCGACAGGCTCGAACGGTTCGCGCAGGAAGTGGCATTGAAACGGCTCAACCGCTTCGGCGATTTCGGCAGGATCGAGACCACATTGCATGTGCATGTGCCGGGCCTCGCGCCCGATCCCGGCTCCCATGCCGAAACGCTGGCCCTGCGTCTTGCGGGCAAGAACCGCACGCAGACGGTGCCGTTCGGAACGGAAGCCGGTCATTTTCAGGCTGCGGGTATTCCCACTGTCGTGTGCGGACCGGGCTCGATCGATCAGGCGCATCAGGCGGATGAGTACATCACACTCGATCAATTGGAAGCGGGCGCGGCATTCATGCGCCGTTTGGCTGCGATCTGCGCTGCTTCATAAGTCTTTTGTATCTCACAGAACGCTTCCCTCTCCGTCATGGCCGGGCTTGTCCCAGCCATCCCGATGAGAAGAGCACCGAGCCTTTCCAATCGGGATCACCGGCACAAGGCCGGTGATGACGTGAGCGTTTGTTAAAACGGCTTCTTAGTCCTGCGCTTCCGCCTTCGCGATCTCGGCTTCCACATCGGCGGGATCGAGATCGTAGAAGCGCGAGCAGAACTCGCAGGTGATGCCGATGCGGCCGTTGTCGCCGACCATGTCGTGGCGATCCTCGGTCGAGAACCGGCGCATCATGCCCATGATGCGTTCATGCGAGCAGGTGCATTCCTCATGCACGTGCTGCCCTTCGAACACACGCACGCCGCGCTCATGGAAGAGGCGATAGAGCAGACGCTCGCTCGACACGGTAGGATCGATAAGTTCGTGATCCTCGACAGTGGAGACGAGGGACTTGGCTTCGACCCAGGCATCGTCCTCCGACGGTGAGGAGAGATCGTTCGACGAATGTCCTTCCGGGATATCGCCGGGATTGAGATCGGCCTGACGCAGGCGCTCCGGCGAAGAGGGCAGGAACTGGATCATCAAGCCACCGGCGCGATAGGTGTGGCGGCCGTTCTCGAACTGCTCCGCCACCGCAAGACGAACCTGCGTCGGAATCTGCTCGGATTGCCGGAAATACTGGTGCGCCGCTTCCTCGAAGCCCTGGCCTTCGAGCGCGACGACGCCCTGGTAGCGGCTGCGATCCGTGCCCTGGTCGATGGTCATMGCMAGATAGCCGTTGCCGAGCAGACCGCCCGTGTTGGGCGTGGCGGCACCGAGAGCCTCGAGCTTTTCCTTGTCGAAGCGGGCCGTGGCGCKAAGCTTGTCCGGTGCGTTGAAATCCACCACCACCATATCGATGATGCCGTCCGTCTTGGTCTGAAGCTGGAAGCGCCCTTCCAGCTTCAATGACGCGCCGAGCATGGCCGTGAGAGCCGCCGCCTCGCCGATCACGCGGGCGACGATGTCGGGATAGCCGTGACGGGCGAGGATGGTGTCGATGGAGGGGCCGAGACGCACCACACGGCCGCGCACGTCGAGAGGCTCGACCGCGAACGGCAGGATAATGTCGTCTTGTCCCTCGAGCGAAGCTGAGCTCATGCGTTTGCTGCTCCAAGGCACCACGCCAGGATGCCTTTTTGTGCATGAAGCCGGTTCTCGGCCTCATCGAAGACCACCGATTGCGGACCGTCCATGACCTCGTCCGTCACCTCCTCGCCGCGGTGCGCGGGAAGGCAGTGCATGAACACGGCATTCTTGGCGGCCACGCCTATCAGCCGGTCGTTGACCTGATAGGGCTTCAGCAGGTTGTGACGGCGGAACTCGTCGTCATCGCCCATGGAAACCCAGCAATCGGTCACGATGGCATCAGCGCCCTCGGCGGCCTCGAAGGCATCGGTCGTCACGGAGATGTCCGCTCCCTCCTGTTTTGCCCAGGACAAAAGCTCCGGACGGGGAGCAAGTTCCGGCGGAGCGGCGATCTTGAGGGCGAATTCCAGCCGCGCGGCAGCATGAACCCAAGAGGCCAATACGTTATTGGCATCGCCCACCCAGGCCACCGTGCGGCCTTTGATGGAGCCGTTATGCTCCTCGAACGTCATGACATCCGCCATGATCTGACAGGGATGAGTCGACTTGGTCAGGCCGTTGATAACGGGGATCGAGGCGTAGTGGGCAAGCTCCGTCACCATGGCATGATCGAGCGTGCGGATCATGATGGCATCCACATAGCGCGACAGCACGCGCGCCGTATCAGCGATGCTCTCGCCACGGCCGAGCTGCATCTCCTTGCCGGTGAGCATCAGCGTCTCGCCGCCAAGCTCGCGCATGCCCACATCGAAGGAGACGCGGGTGCGGGTGGAGGGCTTGTCGAACACCATGGCAAGCGTCTTGCCCTCAAGCGGACGCTCCTTCGCGCGCTCACCCTGGCGGCGCTTGGCCTTGATGTCCGAGCCGATCTTCAGGATGTGGCGGATCTCGGCGCCGGAAAAATCGCTGAGATCGAGGAAGTGACGGG
>NZ_JBFUMH010000317.1:0-2646 GCF_054049475.1 Microvirga sp. P5_D2
GCGGTGTTCGACCAGGGTGAGTTCGGGGCGCCGGGCGGGGATTTGTACGACCAGGCGGTGGCGGTGGTGCTGCGCGACAAGAAGGCCTCGACGAGCTACATCCAGCGGCGGCTGCAGATCGGCTACAACCGGGCGGCGTCGCTGATGGAGCGGATGGAGCACGAGGGCATCGTCGGCCCCGCCAATCACGCCGGTAAACGCGAAATCCTGATCGACCATCTGAGCATGGACGACTGAGGCTTCGACACTTCGTCAATCTGAAAACAAAAAAGGCGGCCCATGTGAGCCGCCTTTTCGTTTTAAGTCTGCGTGAGATTATTCGATGACCTGCACGACCGTGCGTGTCCGCGGGTCGACGAGGACCGTCTGATCGTTCACGATGGTGTAGCTGTAGGGGTTCTGGAGGCCGACACTCGGGGGAACGTCATAGAGGCGTACCCGTGATGGGAGAGGCTGACCGACAATGACTTCCTCAGATACGCGCATCGACGGGCGGCGCTGAGCGACCGTGTAGGTGCGAACGCGGGTGGATTCCTCCGCCGAGAGAACGGTGCCTACGGCTGCACCGGCAACGCCGCCGACTGCGGCACCGATAGGGCCACCCACGATGGCGCCTGTCACGGCGCCTCCGGCGGCGCCGGCAGTGGTTCCGCTCTGACAGGCAGCCAGGGCGAGGGGAAGAGCGAGGACGGCCAGAGTGGCAGTCGAACGTAGGACACGATTGCGCATGACGGACTCCTTTCCGATTGGCAGAATGCGAACGCGAGAAAAGCTTGGCCGGTTCCATAGGGAGAAAAGTCATGTCCGGAAGTTCCAAAGTTGCCATTGTCACYGGCGCAGGCAGCGGTGTCGGCAAAGCGATAGCCGCTAGYCTGATCGCGGCGGGTTACAATGTTGTCATGGCGGGCCGGCGCAAGGAGGCTCTTGAGCAAGCCGCCGCCGAGATGAAAACCGACAGCAGACCTCCCCTCATCGTTCCGGCCGATATTGCCGATCCAGAATCCGTGGCCGTGCTTTTTGCCAAGACCAAGAAGGCCTATGGAAGGCTCGATCTCCTCGTGAACAATGCCGGAATAGGGGCGCCCGCGGTTCCCTTGGAGGATATTTCCCTGGAGCAGTGGCGCAGCGTCGTCGATACGAACCTGACGGGAGCGTTCCTCTGCACGCAGGAGGCGTTCCGGATCATGAAGACGCAGGACCCTCGCGGCGGGCGCATCATCAACAACGGCTCCATTTCCGCCTATGCGCCGCGCCCGTTCTCCTCGCCCTACACCGCCACCAAGCATGCCATCCTGGGGCTGACGAAATCCACGGCGCTCGATGGGCGCGCCTACGACATCGCCTGCGGCCAGATCGATATCGGGAACGCAGCCACCGACATGACGGCGAAAATGGCGACGGGCGTGCTTCAACCGAACGGAACGGTTGCCGCCGAGCCGACGATCGATCCGGCCCACGTGGCGGATGCAGTAGTCTATATGGCGAGCCTGCCGTTGAGCGCGAATGTGCTCACCATGACAGTGATGGCCACCAAAATGCCCTTTGTCGGGCGCGGGTGATCGAAAATCGCGTGAATGTGTCTGGCCGCCGCACGCCGGCGGCCTAGCTTCTCTTTGAGGATGAAAGCGGTCCTAAAACAGCCGTACTATCCAGCTTTCATTCAGGCTGTCTCCCGTAGTGTGTCTGGACCTTCGAAGACAGCGCACCTGTCCTTCACACCATGATCCGAGGAGCTGATCGTTCGATGATGGCGGCGGAATGAGCGCAATTCTCGTCAAGATTTTTGCGACGGCCCTGACCCTGAGCCAGGTTCTCGTTGATCCTGACTCGGTGCGGACTTCGTTCGATCCGGTCGCGGATCAGGAGAAGGTCTCGCAGATCCTCAAGGATGGCTGCACCCACATGCGCCGCGCCTTCGACATCGAGGACGTCAACCTCGATGACCTGATGGTCACGGCCATGGACGATCCGCAAGCCGTCACGGGCGAGTTGAAGATCCTGCAAGGCCTGAGCTTCAACGATCTGCACGCCAGCTATCAGATCTTCTGCAAGAACGAGACGGTGGAGCCTTCGCCGGTCAATCTCGGGGAGGTGATTACCTACTACAATGGTGCTGTTGCCGATCTTCCCGATGCCGGCAAGTTGAAAGGCCTCAAGCTGCCCGGCGCCAGCGTTATCCTCGATGCGGAGGGCAAACGGTTCGCGGAAGTGTTCGAGGCGGATCACCGGCGCGTCTGGGTGCCTTTGTCCAGCATCCCGAAATCCGTGCAGCAGGCTTTCGTCTCGGCCGAGGACAAGCGCTTCTACCAGCATAAAGGTGTCGACGAGCGCGGAGTCATCCGAGCCTTCGTGAGCAATCTCGCCAATCCCGGGCGTCCGGCCGGCGGGTCCACGATCACGCAGCAGGTGGCCAAGAACCTGCTCGTCGGCGACGACGTGACCTATGAGCGCAAGATGCGCGAGATGATCGTCGCGTCGCGCATCGAACGCACGTTGAGCAAATCCGAGATCCTGGAGATCTATCTCAACTCCATCTATCTCGGTCGGACCTCGTGGGGCGTCGAGATGGCGGCGAGAAGCTATTTCGGCAAGAACGCCGGAGCCTTGTCGGTGTCAGAGGGCGCGCTGCTGGCGGGGCTTGCGAAG